>CAJUEI010000004.1 GCA_910585255.1 uncultured Lachnospiraceae bacterium | reverse complement strand
AGAGGACTGAAAATCCTCGTGTCACTGGTTCGATTCCGGTTCTGGGCATTTTTTTTATACATAAGATTTAATTGTACAGCAAATTTGATTTATACAAGTATTTAGTTCTCTATTTTCATAATGAGTTTTAATATCTGCTTCTTTTAATTTTTCCTCAGAAAAATCTTTTTGATCTGCAAGAAAGCGTCGGCACATTTCTTCATAATTTGGTATACTTTGTGTTCGCTCTCTAGCAAGTGCACGCTCTAGACGAAGCCCATCTTCTACTTCAATATAGAGAGGAATTACTCGTTCTTTTCCAAAATAGTCTTGAATTTTTTGAAAAGATTCCAGGGTACCAATCATAAGGAGAGGTGAAGTATCTGTAAATTGCTGATCATTTACAGTAAAGTAGTGCCAGATCCCTAGCGTAGTATAATAGGTTCGTTCTTCAATGATTTTGTTTTGTGCACGCAGTTGTTCAAGCTGTTTATAATCTGTAAAATAATATTCAACACCGTTTGTTTCTCCTTTTCGAATAGGACGTGTTGTATATAGAACAATTGGTTTTAAGTGAAGTGCAGAATTTTGCAACAGCAATTTATAAATAGTATCTTTTCCAGTCGCACTTTTTCCCATTAGATAAAATATATTTCCCATAATTATTCTATATTAAGCAAGGTTATTATTTTCCCTGCTTTTATTCCTTTCTATAATTTTAATAATCTCTATAAATTTATAATATTTATTTTTTCTTTTTCTATCCCCAAAATTTCAAATCCCTGTTTTTGGTACCAGAGAATTTGTTGAAGAACAGCTTTAGAAAAACATTCTCCCGGAACTACAAAAGGGATTCCAGGCGGATATAAATAGATAAAGTCGGCACTGATTTTATCCTGTGCTTCTGCCAACGGAACCCATATAGAGGGATACTGTTCACTTTCTGCAAGAGATAAAACGGTTTTTAATTGAAATTGTTGTAATTGTATAGGCGGATTAGAAACAGAGGGTAAATTTTGCAGCTCTAATGTTTGGTTGATTTCTTTTACGGCAGAAAGAAGCCTTATAAATCCTTCCTCTGTGTCCATACAAGAAGTCATAGCAAGAACATAACTTCCCATATACATTTCACATTGCAGGTGATAAGTATCTTGTAATATTTCATAGAGTGTTTTTCCAGAAAGAAAGTGTGTTCTGCAGGACAAGAGTAATTTTGAGTTATCAACATTAAACACAGCAGTTTCTTTATTTTTGTTGATAACTTCCAAAGAAATAGGATGATATGTTGATAACTCATTGCGAACAGTTGTTAATTTATCTGCATAGTCTTGTATAAGATTGGTTTGATTCTCTAATATACTTAAACAATGGTCAATACTTGCCATTAAAAGATAAGAAGGACTAGAAGTTTGATATATGCTTAAAAATTTTTTTAGCCGTGTTGCAGAGACTAAATTGCCTTTTTGGTGAAGAAGTGCTGTTTGGGTTAAAGCAGGAAGGGTTTTATGGAGACTTTGGATTACAAGATCGGCTCCCTGTGTAATAGCAGACTTCGGAAAGGCATCACAAAAACCAAAATGTGCTCCATGTGCTTCATCTACAATTAATGGAATCTGAAACAGATGAACAATTTTTGCAATAGCAGTAATATCAGATACAATTCCTTCATAAGTTGGTGATGTCAGGAATACAGCTTTTACTTCTGGTGATTGGATAAGCTGCTGTTTTAATTTTTCAGGAGAGATACCGCCGTTTATCTCACAGCCGGGGATAGATTCCGGGTATAGATAGATAAGATGTAGTTGACGCAGATAAGCAGCATGGTAGACGGATTTATGACTATTTCTTGCAATTAAAATGGTATCACCTGGATTGGCAACAGCAGAAATAGCACTTAAAATACCGCAGGTACTTCCATTTACTAAAAAATAGGAGGCATCTGCGTGATAAAGTTTTGCTGCATCTTCCATTCTGGATTTTAGGAGTCCTTCTGGATGGTGCAAATTGTCAAATCCGTTAATTTCTGTAATATCAATAGAGAAAGCGTCTGAAAGGAATAGAGGAGAATTGCGTTTATGTCCGGGCATATGAAAGGGATAGTAGTCGGACTTGCTATAGTGTGTTAGAGTTTCGGTTAAGGTTTTATTCATTGTTTGCTCCTATTTTAAAATTCGATTTGCCATGATTTGCTGCTTTATTCTAGCATATATTGTAAAAAATGTCACTATTTTGAAAAATTTTTGTATAAAGGAAGAGGACATTAAAGCCGGGAACAGCATGTTTTTTATATATGTTGGAATTTTTTAGAATTTCCTTCTAAAAGATAAATTTGCATTATCCAAAGGAAGACAAGTATTTCCCTTTTTTCTGATTTTATGGTATAATAAAACGGCAATTAATATAAGACAGATAAATGCTCTACAGAAAGAGGAGTGCATTGGACAATGAGAAGGGCTAGTTTAAAAGATGTAGCAGCACGTGCAGGGGTGGGGTTAGGTACAGCTTCTCGTGTAATGAATGGAAGTAAGAATGTAAAACCGATAACAAGAGAAAAGGTATTGAAAGCAGTTGAGGAGTTGAACTATCATCCCAATAGTATAGCGAGAAGCCTAAAAATAAATTCAACAAAATCACTTGGTATTTTATTAACAGATTTAAAGAATGGATTTGATACAGAGATTGTGCGGGGAATTGAGGCAGAGGCGGGAAAAGCAGATTATTCTCTTTTTCTTACAAATACCAACAAGGAACGTTCAAAGATGCTTTCTTGTATTAAAAGTTTTGTGGAAAAAAATGTAGATGGTATTATCATTATTGGCGGAGAGATTACAGAAGTGTTTTATACAAGTATTCGGCAATTTCGTATTCCGTTAATTACAATTTCTTGTGAGAGTAATATTAAACCGGAAGGACAGTATGCCTCTATTACAATTGATAATGAACAGGCGGCTTATGAAGCAGTGGAGTATCTGATTAAAAAGGGACATAGACGAATTGCAATGATATCTGGTGAAAAAGACGAGATGAATGGTGGAATTCCAAGAATTAAAGGTTACCAGAGGGCATTAGACAGATATAAGATTCCGCTTCGGGAAGAATATTTAATGGAAGGAAATTATACTTTCTTATCGGGATATGAAAGGGCAAAGCAGATGTTGGCATTATCTGAGAGACCAACTGCTATTTTTGCTGCTTCAGATGCTATGGCGGTTGGAGCAGAGAAGGCATTGTTAGAGTCAGGAGTGCGAATACCAGATGAAATTGCAGTTTTTGGTTTTGATGGGTTGGATTTTGCCGAGTATGTATATCCGTCATTGTCAACGGTTGTACAGCCCCGATATGAGATGGGGGTTTTGGCTGTGCAGTGTATGCTGGAGTTTTTAGATGCAAAGGAGAGTAAAGCGTCTAAGGTAATTGTACGTCATCAGCTTACGGTTAGAGAGTCAGGTTAATAGAATGGGAATGAAAATGAGAATGAAAAGGAGAATGGAATGGAAAAAAGGGGTACAGAAGAAAATCGAACTCGATTAAAGGGTAATTCTTGGAAATTAGAAGAGGATGCTTTTGAATTTATAGAGGAAGAGGAAGGGGAAGAGAATAGGCGGAATGTAAAACATTCAGCAAAAAAAGGAAAACATTCTTCTTCGGTAAGGAAGAGGGAGCAGAGACGATCTGGGCAGACAAAGAATCAGATTATTTTTTTTCAGTCAGCGATTATATTTGTGCTTGCAGCAATCTTGGTTCTTACTACTTTTTTTCAAAGCAGAAATATGAAACGAGTAATGGAAGCGATAGCAGATCTTACAAAACAGGGTACTACATTAAATGATGAAGTGATGAGATTAAATCGGGATATTCAAAGTTTAGAATCGTTTCAGGAATCCTATCTTGCAGCAAATTCAGGAGAAACAATTCTTACTTATGATTCTGACGGAAATGAAGTTCGTCTTCCGATTTTGCCTAATGTGCCGAAACATCCCTATGATTGGACTTGTCTGCAGTCTTTATATGGAAGAAAGAATTATATTATCAGCGGGCAGCGGGTATCAAAGCAAGGGATTGATGTTTCTTCTTTTCAGGGAGAGATCGACTGGCAGAGGGTGAAAGAGGATGGAATTGAGTTTGCAATGATTCGTTTAGGATATCGTGGATATGGAACGGGACGGATTGTGCTTGATGATTATTATGAGACAAATATACAGGGAGCATTGGATGCTGGATTAGAAGTGGGGGTTTACTTTTTTTCACAGGCAGTTTCGGAGGAGGAAGCAAGAGAGGAAGCACAGGTGGTATTGGAAAATATTAAAAATTATCATTTAAGTTATCCGATTGTCTATGACGCGGAGGAGATTCCTTCTGATACAGCAAGAACAGATGGGCTTACTGTGCGTCAGCTTACGGATAATGCAATTGCCTTTTGTGAATATATTGAAGAAGCTGGATATTCTTCTATGATTTATTCAAATAAAAGGTGGCTGCTGACAAAGCTGGATTTGGAAAGACTGACGGATTATGATATCTGGTTTGCTGGTTACATAAATATACCAGAATATCCTTATGATTTTAAGATATGGCAGTATACAGAGAGTGGAACGGTAGATGGAATTGAGGGAAATGTGGATATGAACGTTGGCTTTATGGAGTATCGTGCTCAATAAAAGAAAAAGGCAGAAAGGGGAAATGCAACGGTAATCTTTACCGTTGCATTTATGTTAGAGGAAAGGTCCGAATTATTCCATGGGAGGGAATAATCCGGAAACAAATATTGTATAAAAAGAATCAAGAAAAATGGGAGGGATAGGCGCTTGATTCTTTTTGCATTTCAAAATTGCTCCGTCATTTTAAGACCGACTAACTGTGCCAATTCAAAAATTGTTTTTTTCGAAATTTTCTTTCCCTGATATTCAATTAAATCTTCTGTATTTCCTGTGAAAATATCACTGGCGATATATTTTCTTAAAATGATACTTTCTTCATCTACAAACACTTCTAATGGATCTCCAACTTCAATATTCATTTTTCGTCTTAACTCCATTGGTAAAGTGAAACGTCCTAGCTCATCAATCTTTCTTACAACACCTGTATCTTTCATATCTGAACTCCTTTCATACTCTGAAAGTTACATCATAGTTACTATCATGTTAGTTATAAAGGACTATATATTATATATAACACATGTGTAAAAATATGTCAACCTATTTAGAAGATATTTCTTAGATTTTGGTATTTTATTGTTGATATTAACGAATAATTGTAGGACGGATAAAGGTAACTTCGTAAGGGGCGTCTGGATGCTGAGTTCGGAATAGAAGTTGTAAAGCCAAGCGTTTGCCAAGTAAATCGGTTGCGACATTGGCAGTAATAATATGCCCAGCAACATTAGTATATTCGCCGGCGTTGTCGAATCCGGTTAAAAGGACAGGGTGCGGCAGAGAATATGGGTGTTCATCCATATAACGTTTGACAAAATGTGCAACATAGTCACTGACACATACAAAAGCACTGGGCCAGCTGGTTAATTGATCTAAAAAAGCATTTAGTTCTTTTTCGTAGGAGAAAATATCGATTTTTCCGGTAAGACAATGTTCTAGACGGATAGGAAGGTTGTGCTTTTCCATACAGGCACAATAGCCGCGGTACCGTTCTAAATTGGTTTGGGCATAGTTGATATCACCAAGAAAGCCAATATTTTTATGTCCGTTTTGTATTAGAAAGTCTGTGATTTCAAATATCGTGTGGTATCCTTCAATAAGGAGCAAATCACCGTATAGCTGGCGGCTGGTTAGAGAAGGGACGGTATCTAGAAAAACTTTTGGCAGAGAGAGTTTGTTTACGATACTTAAAATTTCTAGATCGTAGACATTGAGCACAACAACTCCGTTTACATTGCCGCTTGAGAGGATGGTGGGCAGAGTAAAGGATTTGTTGTAAACAGAAGGAACATAAGTATACATTAAGTTAATATTATAGTTTGAAAGCTCCTGTGCCATACGGTGAATAATACTTGTCCAGAAGACAGCAGAATCTGGTCTTGATACGATTAAGGCTATGGTATGTTGTTCGGTTTGTTCAGTAGTCTGGTAAGGAACTTTGGTATATCCAAGTTCTTTCGCTTTTTCAAATATAAGTTCCCGAAGTGAACTAGAGACTCCGGCTTGATTGTTAAATGTTTTACTAACGGTAACTCTTGATATATTAAGGGCATCCGCAATATCTTGCATCGTAACTTTTTCCATTTCCATGTAGACTCCTAATCTATGATATATATTGTTAATTGTGTAAACTAATATATGCTAGTATAACATAGTAAAGTGAAAATACACAAGTTTATAAATGTTAATAAATAGCATAAATTTATTTTTTTAGAAAAATAATATCAAAACGATAGGTTGAATTTTAGTTGGAGTCTGCACTCCTGCTGAAACAAGGAAGTCCCAACCCACCACTTTCGCCTTGGCGGCTTAGAAGCGGTGGGTTGGGACTTCCTTGATGAGGTTAAAATAAAGGTTAGAGATAACTATAACATTTATTTACATATGTAAATAATACTTATCATTCTATTTACATAAAATTGATTTAATTGTTGGTAAATAGTAATAAAATAATTTTAAAAATAAGGATTATATTGAAAAAATTGACAAGATTAAGTTGACATTTGTTAAAAATAATGTTAATATACTATTAACAAAAATAAAGAAGGAGGTAAAAGAGAATGAGCATGAAGAAAACATCTGAAAGGGGAAATCCAAATGGGAAAAAACCCCGGAAGAAACGCTGGTCAAAAGATGATACAGAATTATTTCTGTTATCACTGCCTACTTTGGTATGGTATTTGTTATTTTCTTATCTGCCAATGTTTGGTATTTTAATTGTTTTTAAAAATTATAAGTTAGCACCCGGCGGACATAGTTTCCTCTATAATTTACTGCATAGTGAATGGGCGGGATTGAAGAATTTTACTTATTTTTTCACTTCTAATTCGTTTTTTATGCTGCTGAGGAATACGATTCTTTATAATCTTGCATTTATTGTAATCAGTGCCAGTGTCGCAGTTGGGGGGGCATTGATGTTAAGTAGTATGAGGAATAAAAGAGGATCAAAAGTCTATCAGACTATGATGTTTTTGCCTTACTTTATGTCTTGGGTTGTTGTCAGCTATTTTGTCTATGCACTGCTGGCACCGGAACGGGGATATTTTAATGGGATGCTTGCCTTTTTTGGAAAAGAACCAGTGATGTGGTATCAGGAAAAAAAGTATTGGCCGCTTATTATCATTTTCCTAAATACTTGGAAGGGGATGGGATATGGTATGGTGCTTTATCTGGCAAGTATTACCGGAATAGATCCGTCACTTTATGAGGCTGCTGTTATGGATGGTGCGACAAAGGCACAACAGGTTCGGCATATTACACTTCCATCTATTAAACCAGTATTTGTTATGATGTTGATTCTAGACTGCGGAAAGATATTTAATTCCGATTTTGGATTGTTCTATCAGGTAACAAAAGGAATTCCACAGTCACTCTATACGACAGTATCCACGTTTGATACTTATATCTTTAATGCGATTCAATCAGGGGCACCGATTGGACAAACTGCTGCTCCTAACTTTTTCCAGGCAGTCTGCAGCTGTGCAACGATTTTATTTGCTAACTGGGTTGTAAGTAAAGTGGATAATGATAACCGAATTATTTAACAGGAGGTGTATCCAGTGAAAAAAGAAAAGATTAGCAATGGAACAAAGAATCAGATTAAGACATCAACTAATATTGTCTTTAATATTATATTTTTAATTTTAGCAATACTTTGTGTTCTTCCCTTGTTTTTTGTATTTTCTATCTCCATTTCCAGTGAAACTTCACTTCAGGTAAATGGATATCAGATTATTCCAAAGGAAGTTTCTGCTGCTGCCTATCAGTTTTTGTGGAATGAGCGTTATACTATTTTACATGCGGCGTTTATGTCCGTTTTAGTAACAGTATTAGGAACAATTATAGCAGTTGCACTGAATACTTCTATGGGATATGTAATTTCAAGAAGAAATTTTAAGTTAAAAAAATTATATACATGGTTGGTATTTATCCCTATGGTATTTAACGGAGGTATGTTCTCAAGCTATATTGTAACCAATAATATTTTAAAATTAAGCAATACAATATGGGCATTGATTCTGCCTTTGGCATGTTCTTCTTTTAGTGTAACAATATGCCGGACATTCTTTCGAACAACCGTGCCAGACTCCATTATTGAATCTGCTAAAATTGACGGAGCAGGACAGTTTCGGATTTGGTCTCAGATTGTACTGCCGATTTCAAAACCAGTTATGGCAACGATTGGAATGTTTGCTGCATTTGGATATTGGAATGATTGGTTTCAGGCTTCTTTGTATATTCAGGACGAGAACCTGCAGACGTTACAGTCTTTATTAAATAATATACAGAAAAATATTGAATATATTGCAAATAATCCATATGGAGGACTTTCCTTACAGCAATATAAATTGTCTATGCCTACAGAAAGTGTGCGGATGGCGATTGCTATTGTAATTATTGTACCGATTGCATGTACCTATCCGTTTTTCCAGAAGTTCTTTATCTCTGGACTGACAATCGGATCTGTAAAAGAATAAAATCGAGTTGAGAAAGGAGACTATTATGAAGTTAAGAAAGTTATTAGCAGCAGGATTGGCAGCAGTTTTAACATTAGGGACTTTAACAGGCTGCGGAAATAATTCTGGCAATAATCAAAATACCAATGCCTCTGGAGGAAGTAAAGATCAGGTTCAGGATTCGGGAAAACAAGAGATTGTAAATTTAAAGTGGGTTACAATCGGAAACGGGATGCCAAGTAACTATGACTCTTGGATTGTAAATGTAAATAACTATATCGGTGAGAAAATAGGAGTAAATTTGGAGATGGTGGTTATTCCATGGGGTGATTGGGATAAGCGGAGAAATATTATTATTAATACAAATGAACCTTATGATATTATCTTTGGAACAGGCAACAACTATATTGCCGATATTAATCTGGGTGCATACTGTGATATTACAGATATGTTAGATACCTATATGCCGGGACTGAAAGCATTAATGCCGGAAAAATATTGGACTGGTGTAAAAGTAAAGGATCGAATCTACGGCGTGCCTACTTATAAAGACAGCTCTATCTCAAACTATGCGGTATGGGATAAGAAGATTGTAGACGACTATAATATCAATATGGCAGATTATGTAGAACTTGAGTCTTTAACAGGTTTATTTGAGCAGCTAAAGGCAGATAAAAATGATTACCCGGTTTATGTAAAGAATGACGGTGTATATTATATTTTTGATGTCTATGATCAGATTGGAAGCGGGACGCAGATTCTAGGTGTCCGATATGACGATAAGGATGCCAGAGTATGTTTTACTTTAGAAGAACCAGATATTTATTCTGCACTAGAGATATTCCACGAGTGGAATCAAAAGGGAATTATTAATCCAGATGCAGTGACATTATCCGAGGCACGTATTTACAATATGTGGAGAGTGGCACAGGGCTGGGAATCGGCAGGTGTGACTTCATGGGGACCACAAATGGGAATGGAAGTTGCAGTACAAAAGGTAGGCGATACGATTCTTTCTAATGAAACAGTTCGGGGATCTTTAAATATGGTTTCTACTAACAGCAAGTATCCCGAAAAATGTCTGCAGCTTTTGGATTTGGTAAATACGGATACTACTCTTCGAGATATGTTTTATTATGGAGAAGAAGGGGTTAATTTTGAATATAATTCAGATGGAAAAGTACATAAAATTAATCAGGATTGGGCAATGGCAGGCTATACACAAGGAACATTTTTTACCGTAACTCAGGTTGAGACGGATGAATTTAATCAGTGGGAAGAGATAAAGGCTTTAAACGAACAGGCAGTATCTTCCGTTATGTTAGGTTTTACTTTTGATACCACAAGCGTATCAGATCAGTTGGCAAACTGTCGTGAAATCTGGATGCGGTACCGCAGTGAAGTTATGACAGGAGTACAGGACCCGGCTGTTGCAGTACCACAGATTAAAGAGGAATTAATGCGTGCCGGCTGGCAGGATGTAATAGAAGAAGCACAGAGACAGGTTGACGAGTTTATGGCGAAGTAAAAAGAACAGAATGGGTGAAAGAGAATGACAAAAATAATAGGAAAAAATTTGCCTAATATACCATGGCAAGAACCAGAATGTGTGGAAAAATTACCGGTATGGCGTTATCGTGCCAATCCGATTATAGAGCGGTTTGCAACGAAACATTCCAATAGTATTTTTAATAGTGCAGTGGTTCCATTTCAGGATGGATTTGCTGGTGTGTTCCGATGCGACAGCAAATCGATTAGTATGGATATATTTACCGGTTTTAGTAAGGACGGGATTCACTGGAATATTTCGGATGATCCGATTGTATTTCAGGGAGCAGATCCGGAGGTGGCAAAGCGGGACTTTCGCTATGATCCGAGAGTTTGTTTTTTAGAAGATCGCTTTTATATTACCTGGTGCAATGGATATCATGAGTATCCTACAATTGGAGTGGGATATACATTTGACTTTCAAACTTTTTATCAGTTAGAAAATGCTTTTTTGCCTTTTAATCGGAATGGGGTGCTGTTTCCTAGAAAGATTAACGGAAAGTACTATATGCTGAGCCGTCCTAGTGATAATGGGCATACTCCTTTTGGAGATATATTCTTAAGTGAAAGTCTGGATATGAAGTATTGGGGATGTCATCGGTATGTAATGGGGGCAATTAAGGGAGATGCATCGGCTTGGCAGTGTACAAAAATCGGAGCTGGAAGTGTCCCGATTGAAACAGAAGATGGGTGGATTTTAATTTATCATGGGGTAATTAATACTTGTAATGGATTTGTATATCGGATGGGATGTGCTTTGCTGGATTTAAAAGAGCCTTGGAAGGTGAAGAAGCGGACAAAGGACTATATTTTGGGACCGCATGAATTGTATGAGTGTGTCGGAGATGTGCCTAATGTAGTATTTCCTTGTGCTGCTTTGAGTGATGCAGAGACGGGGAGAATTGCTATTTATTACGGGTGTGCAGATACGGTGACGGGGTTGGCTTTTACTACTGTGGATCGGTTGATGGACTATATGGTATAATTATATTTTAGGATGTGATTGTGTGCCGGACGCCTGTATCTTGGTGGAAGTCTTCGCTGGGGCCGTTTGCACTAAGGCTTCCTCGCAGCGGACACATAAGGTGCTAAAAGACAGCACCTAAGTGCCGGCGGGAAGCAATACCCCTGCGAAGACTTCCACCAAGATACAGGCTGTGTGTAGAAATCGGATCGGTTATTACTGTTTACTGCCGAATTTTGGATGTGTCTTTCTAAATCGATGTTTGTTTTTGTGAAGTTGGAATAGACAGCTGGTATCGAAAAACTATTCTTCGCAGGGGTATTGCTTCCCGCCGGCACTTAGGTGCTGTCTTTTAGCACCTTATGTGTCCGCTGCGAGGAAGCCTTAGTGCAAACGGCCCCAGCGAAGAATAGTTTTTCGATACCGGCGTTCGGATTAAGAGATATTTGAATTATAAGAATTATAAAAGAGGAGGAAAGAAGGATAAGGATGCAGTTGGTTGGAAGAATGGATAGAAAGCCTTATATTAATGTGATATTTGGAAATTTTTATAGTCCGGCGTATGATGATGAAGGGTTTATTGACAGGACAATGCAGTTGATAAAAGAACTTGGGTTTCATAGTGTAATGTTTGATACAAAGGCTTGGGAGGATTTTAGAGAGCGTTATGAGACTGGGGCTTTTAGTCAATATGTAAAGATGCAGGAGTATATGGGACATTCTGCTGTATCACATAAGCTGGCTTATAATTTTTTACTGCTTTATCTAAATGGAGATAATCTTTATCCTCATATTCGGTTTAGTCCTCCTATTTATGGGGAGGAAACAGTACTTTTAGATGGTAGACCGGGGAGATGGTATAAGTATTGGTCTGAGGCGGCAAAAACGTCTATGAAGGAACATGTAGAACGCATTATGACTTCTTATGGATGGGGATGTGAACGCTGTCTTGTATGGGAAGACGGAAAAGAGCGGGAAGTAATTCCGGTATGCAGTATGTGGGATCCGGTAGTGGCACCTAGTTTTGATAGGGATGGACAGGTTCGGTATCTTGGGTATTTGGAGAAAGCTTATGAGGGAGATGTGGAGAGGCTCAATCAGCGGTATGGTATGGCAGTGGGGAGTTTTTTGGAATTGAAGCCGGAAGAATATTGGTATTCATTAAGGTATAAAGAAGAGGTTTGTTTTTCAGAAGAGGATGTAAGGAAAAGAAGTCCTCGGTTTTGGGTTTGGGTCGATAATATGCGTTGGAAAATGCAGGAATTGATGCTGTATTTTCAGGATATGCAGAAGCAGTTGAAAGAGAAGAATCCAGAATTGTTTTTGTGCCCGAATCTGACGCAGTGGGGATATTTTTTAAATATTTTCGGAAGAGAGCAGATGGATTTGGATAATGATTTTAGTGATTTATGGGATACAGCAATGCGTGGAATCGATATCTATGCTTTGGCTCCCTATGTAGATTCCTGCCATTTTATTACGGTTCCTATTACACCGGACGGGTGTCCTGATGCTTATGTGGTGTCTTGTCAACATAGTATGATGCGGGTAATGAATGTAGGAAAGCCTATGGTAGGAGGAATTTATTGGGGAAGGTTTCTTTACCAAGATATTTATGCTTTTTTGACTCCTGCCGAGATAATTGGGACAATGGCGGCTTGTGGAGTGGATGGTTATAGCTGTTATGGTATCAATGGATTGGATGATGGCGGTGTGCTGAATCGAATGGAAGAGGATTTTTTGGAGTCGCTTACACTTGGAAATAAATGGTTTTCTGAGGTGTCCTCTAGGAAAGGTGGAGTTAGAAAAAAAGAGATTGCTCTGCTGTTTCCAGCGGAGATGGCACATTTTGAGCCTTTTGAGGTCGGAAATAACAAGATCCGGAGGCTGGATCTGCTTGGGTGGTATAGGTTTTGCTGTGATTTGGGGTATCAGGTGGATGTGATCAGTTATCATGAGGTGGAGAGAGGTGTGCTTTCGGATTATCAGGTATTGATTTCCACTGTAAATGATTGTTATTTTGTGGCGGAGCATAAGAAGGCAGAGGCTAAGATACAGGAATGGGTCAGAGGGGGCGGAGTGTTTTTGCATGGACCTATGGATATGGTTGCAGAGGCTTGTTTTGGTATTTTGGGGGAGGAATGTGAAAAAGTGCCTTATTCTTATGAGGTTGTAATCATTCCGCAGGGTGAGAGATTCTGCAGATATACGGATGGGAATAAGGTAGCGGAGTATATTGAGGGGAAAGGATGCTGTGTGGCAGAGTATGGCGGGGATATATTAAGAAAGAAGATGGGTGAGGAAGGAGACGTTTTGGGAAGAGTCTATTCATTTGGTGTGCAGATAGGAGCTTCTTATGCGGCTAAGAATATTCCTCATGTACCTTATAACTGTGGAAATCAGGAGATGTATCCTTTTGTGCTTGCAAAGACAAGACTGGTGCAGGATATTTTGGAACGCTGTAAGAGACCAATTAGCGGAATTACTGAAAAAGGAATTGAAACAGGAGTATTTGAGAATGGAATGATCATCGTAAATCATCGTTCTACCCCTTATCTGCTTAAAAAAATATATAGGGTGGAGCAGTATCAATATCTGACTGTGTATCGGCAGGACGGATATGGTGTATTGGCAGGACATTCAGCAGTTTGGGTTAGTGATTCGCAGGAGTGAGACAGAAATAAAAAGATTAAATAAAGGCTCTTTTAGAAGAGCGGATAAGGAGGCAGAGATGTATTTTTTGGATAAGAGAGTTCAGGTAATCTGTGACGAGTTAAAGCGGTTAAAGGTGAAAAAGCGGTTTGCTGTGCCGAATTGGAAGTATAAAGAGGGAAATTTTATCCGTCCAGAAGAGGCAGAGAAAGAGGGGACAGATTGGAAAGTATTTGACTGTCAGACTATGCATTGGTATGGAAAGGATCGGCACTATTGGTTTCGGACAACCTATCAAGTGCCAAAGGAGCTGGATGGAGCTAGGATGTGGCTTCATGTCTGTACACAGATTGATGAGTGGGATGATGCAAAGAATCCGCAGTTCCTTTTATTTGTAAATGGAGAAGTGGTTCAGGGGATAGATATGAATCACAGGGATGTATTTTTGTGTTCTCAGGCGAAGGCAGGGGAAGAACTGGTGCTGGATCTTCAGGCGTATACTGGAACACTGCATAAGGAATTTCATCTGATTGTGGAAATGCAGGAAATCGATGCAAAGATTGAGAAGCTTTATTATGATTTATGGGTGCCGCTTGCTGCTTTTTCGAGAATGGAAGAGGATGATAGAAACCGTAAGGAGATACAGGAGATTTTAAATACTGCCGTTAATTTTTTAGATCTGAGAACTCCTTATTCAGAGGAGTTTTATCAGACGGTTTCTGAGGCTACAGATTATCTTGCACAGGCTCTGTATACGGAGAAAGCAGGTTATCGGGATGTGATTGCTACTTGTATCGGACATACGCATATTGATGTGGCGTGGTGGTGGACAGTGGCACAGACCAGAGAAAAGGTCTGCCGAAGTTTTGCAACGGTGTTAAAGCTGATGGAAGAATACCCGAATTATAAGTTTATGTCTAGTCAGCCGCAGCTTTATGTATTTTTAAAGGAGCGTTATCCAGAACTTTATCAGAAGATAAAGGAGCGGATTCAGGAGAAACGTTGGGAGCCGGAAGGTGGTATGTGGGTTGAGGCGGATTGTAACTTGACTTCTGGAGAATCTCTGGTTCGACAGTTTATGTATGGAAAACGGTTTTTTCAGGAGGAATTTGGAGTAGATAATCGGATTTTATGGCTGCCGGATGTATTTGGGTACTCTGGGGCACTCCCTCAGATTATGAAAAAGTGCGGAATCGATTATTTTATGACAACGAAGCTGGCATGGAATCAGTTTAATAAAATACCATATGATACCATGATGTGGCGGGGGATTGATGGGACGGAGGTATTGACTCATTTAATTACTACGCTGGGAGTGAATCAGCCGATTAAGGATTATTTTACTACTTATAATGGGATGCTTCATCCAGATGCCATTATGGGCGGATGGATGCGGTATCAGAATAAGGATATCAATAATGATATTTTAGTATCTTATGGATATGGAGACGGAGGCGGCGGTCCTACCAGAGAGATGGTAGAAACTTCCATTCGTATGGAAAAAGGAGTAAAGGGAATTCCGCTTGTACGCCAGGAGTTTGCAGGGACTTATTTTGATGAGTTAAAGGAACGGGTAGCAGGAAATAAACGGCTTCCAGTATGGGAGGGAGAACTTTATTTTGAGTATCACAGAGGAACGTTGACTTCTATGGCACGCAATAAGCGGTCGAACCGAAAATCAGAATTAGGGCTGATGGATTTGGAATATTTCTCTGTATTGGCATCAGAAAAATTGAATTATCCAAGTGAAGAATTAGAGGGATTATGGAAGACAATATTGTTAAATCAATTCCATGATATACTGCCGGGTTCTTCGATTCATGAGGTCTATGAAGTGACTAAAGAGGAATATCTTCATGTGGCGGAGCGGATAAAAGATTTGATAGAAGAGAGAAAGAGAGCAGTTGCCGGTACAGGAGAGGCGGTTACTATCTTTAATACTACTGGAAAAGAGCGAAGTGATATTGTAAATTTAGGTGACTTTGATGGGGATGCACTGATGGATGAGGAGGGGAATTGTTATCCTGTGCAGAAGACGGCAGAGGGCAGTGTGGCGTTTGTAAAAGGTCTGCCTGCGAAAGGGTATCAGTCTTTTTGCAGGGCAGAAAAGGCAGATGCAGAAAATCCGTTTACTTTGGTACAGCCATATCAATTAGAGACACCGTTCTTTTCAGTTCAGTTAGATGAGCAGGGAATGATTATTAGTATCTATGATAAAGAGGCGGATCGGGAAGTGATTCAAAAGGGAGAGCGGGCAAATCTGCTTCGGATGTATGAGGATAAACCGATTTATTTTGATAATTGGGATATTGATATCTATTATACAGAGAAATTCTGGGATTTGGATACAGTAGAAGATATGGAGTGGATTGAGATTGGACCAGTGCGTGCCGTGCTGAAAGTGATTCGGAAGGCTTCTCGTTCTACCGTTTGTCAGAAAATAATATTCTATGCGGACAGCCGGCGGATTGACTTTGTTACGGATGTGGATTGGAAGGAACATCAGACTTTATTAAAGGTACATTTTCCGGTGGCGGTACATACAGATGAGGCAACTTTTGATATTCAGTTTGGAAATCTTACCAGAAAAACACATCAAAATACTAGCTGGGATGTAGCAAGATTTGAGAGCTGCGGACAGAAGTGGATGGATCTTTCTGAGGGGCATTATGGTGTTTCTCTGTTAAATGACTGTAAATATGGACATTCGGTAAAAGATTCCAATATGGCTTTGACTTTGATTAAGTCGGGAATTGAGCCGAATCCAACTGCCGATCAGGAAAAGCATCAGTTTACGTATGCCATTTATCCTCATATAGAGGGATGGCGTGCAGCAGGAACGGTGGAAGAGGCATATAAGTTGAATCAGCCATTGCTTGCAGAGTTAGGAACCGAGAGAAAGCAGAAGTATTCTTTTGCATCGGTGACACACAGTAATGTGATTATTGAGACAATTAAACAGGCAGAGGATGGAGATGGAATTATTGTTCGGATGTATGAGTCAGAAAATGCCTATACCAAAACAAAACTGATGGTTAATACTGCTTTTAAGAAGGCTTCTCTTTGCAATTTATTAGAGCAGGAAGAAGAGGATTTAAAGGTGACAGGAAATAGAATCGATATCTGCTTAAAACCATATGAAGTGGTAACGGTAAAACTGAATTAAGATAACAGAAAATAAAAAAGAGGGCAATGGATGAAAGGAGCAAGGAGGAGATGAGAAGAAAGAGATCCATAAATCGCAGAATGGAAATGATTTTGGCAGCAGCAGTTTTGGCTTCTCTGGTGTCGTGTACAAATCAAAAAAATGTACCAGAAAATACAACGACTGTATCGGAAGAAACGACTGTAAAAGAGAGTATACCAGAGCAAACCGAACGTACATCTGTTTATTTTATTACTGAGGAAAATGCAAGTCCAGAGCTTACAATGAGCCGTCAGCCGGAGGCATCTTATTGGTTTCCGGCACAGTTGTTAGAGTGGAAGAAGGAAGACGATCCAGATTTTATCTTTAATATCAGTACAGTACCGCTTGCCGAGCGGGTAAGTGCTGATAGGTTAAAAACGGTAAATACCACGCAAAACCGAGATACCAAAGTAATGGCAGTTTCGATTATGAACGGCAGTACCAGCGGCAATGCTCCCCACGGTTTAAATAAGGCAGATGCCAATGCATTTACTTATTGGCAGTATGTGGATTTATTGGTATATTGGGGAGGTTCTTCTGGTGAGGGACTGATTGTGGCACCAAGTGCGGATGTGGTAGATGCCGGACATAAGAATGGAGTAAAAGTAATTGGAACGGTATTTATGCCGCAGGCAGCACATGGCGGAAAGATGGAATGGTTAGAGGATCTGTTAAAAAAGGAAGAAGATGGAAGTTATCCAGTTGCAGATAAATTAATTGAAGTTGCTAGGTTCTATGGATTTGACGGATGGTTTATCAATCAGGAGACAGAAGGAACGAACGAAGAGCCTTTGACAAAAGAGCATGCATTGCGGATGCAGGAGTTTTTATCTTATTATAAAGAAAAAGCTGCTGAATTGGAATTAATCTATTATGATTCTATGACAGTGGATGGTCAGATGGATTGGCAGAATGGACTGACAGAAAAAAATCTTGCATTTTTAAAGGCAGAAGAAGGAAAAGCAGGTGCCGATCAAATGTTTTTAAACTTTTGGTGGACAACGGAAAAATATGCCCCAGAAGAGTTATTAAAGTCTTCTGCAGAGTTAGCAGAGCAAAACGGAATCGATCCCTATACATTATATGCAGGGGTGGATCTGCAGAGCAAGGGGTATGGAACGAAGATTGACTGGAGTTTGTTTGAGAATCCGGCAGGCGGAACCTATACTTCTTTAGGGCTTTATTGTCCAAGCTGGACGTATTTTTCTGCTGATATGATACAGGACTTTTGGAAACAGGAAAATAGGCTGTGGGTAAATGCAGAGGGAAATCCGGCAAGTGAGCAGGCTGATTTGGAGGATACACAGTGGAGAGGAATTTCTGCTTATATAGTAGAACGTACCGCAATTACCAAAATTCCTTTTGTTACAAATTTCTGTACAGGAAACGGATATGGATTCTATAAAAAGGGAGAATTAATCAGTATGCTGGATTGGAATAATCGAAGCATATCCGATATTTTGCCGACTTATCGCTATATAATTGAGAATGGAGAGGGCAATTATCTCTCTGCTGATTTGGATGTAGGAGATGCCTACTACGGCGGAAACAGTATGATTCTGCGTGGTGCGGTAAAACAGGGAGTATCTTCTAAAATAGAGATGTATCGTGCCTCTCTTCCTATAACAGATACGATGATTTTTACTACTACGGCAAGAGCAAGAGGAGCAGAGACGGCATTGGATGCGATACTGACATTGGAGGATGGAACGGAAGTACGATTGGAGGGAGATAAAAAAGTCAGTGATAATTGGACGACAGTACAATATTCGCTGTCTGAATTGGCAGGGAAAACGATTCAAGGCATCTCCTATCAGCTGACTCCAGAAGCAGATGCAGGCGGACTGCAGTTTCGTTTTGGAAATATTACTTTACTTGAGCCCGAGGCAGAAGAGCAGGCTTCTGTCAGTAATGTAGAAGTGTTAGACAGTGAGTTTGATGAGGATGCTATGTATGCGGGAGTAAGACTGGCATGGGAGTCTGATGTTCCAACAGATTACTATGAGATTTACCGAATCAATTCCGATCAGACAAAATCTCTGTTGGGCGTGTCCAACACCAATAGTTTTTATATTAATACACTTCCTCGTACAGATGAGACCAATCGTTCCGTCTTTGAAGTAGTGCCGGTAAATGCATTATTAGAAGAGGGAAACTGTGCACAGGTGACAATGGACTGGCCGGATAACCGGATTCCAAAGGCAGCATTTGCCGCAGATATTACACTTGCTGCACCGGGAGAAACGATTACATTCCAAAGCCTCTGTTCACAGAATACAAAGAAGGTGACATGGACACTTTCCGGCTCTGATATAGAGTCTGCGGAGGGAGAAACCGTTTCCGTTACTTATTCAGAAGAAGGAGTATATCCAGTTTCTATTAAAGCAGAAAATGAGTCGGGCAGCAGTGAAGCATCTATCGAAGGATATATTGTAATAACAGAGGAAGCGGCAGCAGGACGGGTTCTTCTTTCGCAGGGAGTAAGTGTAGAAGCGGATGCTTATGTCAATGACAATGAAGCACCAGAGTTTGCAGTGGATGGAGATACTGCGAAAAAGTGGTGTGCAACGGGAAGTGCTCCGCATGAGATTATTTTGGATTTGGGAAGCAAAAAGACCGTAAGTGCAGTGGATGTCTATCATGCAGAAGCCGGAGGAGAAAGTGCGGATATGAATACAAAGTCATATGCCATCTATATCAGTGAAGATGGTACAGCATTTGAAGAAGTTAAGAAAGTAACCCGCAATACAGCCGGAATCACACATGATGCATTTGCACCTAAGGAGGCACAATTTATAAAACTTGTGATTTATAAACCAACCCAGGGAAGCGACAGTGCCGCACGTATTTATGAAGTAGAAGTTTATGGTTTAGAATAAAAACGGAAAGAATCGATGATAAAGGAGAAAAAGTGAGTAGGTCAGAAAAAGAAAATAAAGTGAGGATTGGAATTGATCTTGGAGGTACAGCGATTAAAATAGGTCTATTGGATCAAAACTATCAGATAATCGGACAAACCGCTATTTCGACTAATGCAGACAGACCATATCAGCAGGTAATTGCTGATATGGGACAGGCTGCTGCTGCTCTGTTAAAAACAAATGGATATTCGGCAGAAGATTGTCTGGGAATCGGGATAGGAAGTCCGGGAACGATCGACAGTGAGAATGGAATCGTATTATATTCCAATAATATTCGCTGGGATCATGTCCCTTTGGCAAAAGAATTACAGCGGTATCTGCCGCTTCCGGTATATATCAATAATGATGCAAATTGTGCCGCACTGGGAGAGACGGAAAAAGGAGCAGCGGCAGGCTGTCAAAATGTTATATTTCTGACATTAGGAACCGGAGTGGGCGGAGGGATTGTGATCAATGGAGCAATCTTTGAAGGAGGTCATCCGGGCGGAGCAGAACTTGGACATATGCGGCTGAGATCGGAAGGAAGAACGTGTACCTGCGGAAGAGAGGACTGCTTTGAAACGTATGCGTCTGCAACTGCATTGATTGCAGATACAAAAGAAATGGCAAAGCAGCATCCAGAATCTCTTCTTTGGAATCTGTGTGAACAGGATTTAGAAAAAATAAATGCAAAAACTCCATTTGATGCAGCAGAAGCAGGAGACTGCTGCGGAAAGATAGTAATACAAAATTATATTCAATATCTTGCAGACGGAATTACCAATCTGGTCAATATCTTTCGTCCGGATCTTGTTGTACTTGGCGGAGGGGTATGTGCACAGGGAGAAAAGCTGACAGAGCCGCTTAATCAATATTTAAAGAAGTATTGTTTTGGAGCAGATGTTGCCTATATACCAGAGGTGGTGACGGCTAGAAATGGAAATGATGCCGGGATGATTGGAGCAGCAAAATTAGTAGAAGAAAACTCAAAGGAAATTTTATTTTTAGATCCTGTCTGTACAGAGAATATCTGGGGAGGGACAAGGCTTCGGGAAGAATTTCACTATGCCAATGCCCAAGATCATACCGGTGAGTGCTGGGGAATTTCGGCACATCCTAACGGAGACGGAACAATAAAAAACGGCAGATATGCAGGAAAGACATTATCTGTATTGTGGGAGAGACATCCAGAGCTCTTTGGAAATTTAAAGGAGGATCGGTTTCCTCTTCTGGTGAAAATTATTGATGCAAAAGAAGATCTCAGTATTCAGGTTCATCCAGATGATTCTTATGCAAAGGCTTATGAGAATGGTTCTTATGGAAAGACGGAGTGCTGGTATGTGCTAGACTGTAAGGAACCGGCTTCTCTTGTAATAGGACATTATGCAAAGACAAAAGAGGAACTGCATCAGATGATTAAAGAGAAGAGATGGAGTGATTTCATTCGCGAGATACCAATTCATAAAGGAGATTTTATTCAGATCGATCCTGGAACAGTACATGCAATTAAAGGGGGATGTTTAATCTTAGAGACGCAGCAGAATAGTGATATTACATATCGGCTCTATGATTATGACAGACTGAGCAATGGCAAGCCCAGAGAACTGCATATTCAAAAGAGTCTGGATGTCATAAAAGTTCCGGCAAAGAGAGCAGAGGACAGTGTATTGGCAGCAAGAGAAGTGCCAAAAAATCAGCTATATCAGTTATATCAATGTGATTATTATAAAATATTTAAGCTGGATGTAGAGGGAGAAGTTTGGTTAGAGCAGAATCAGCCGTTTTTGATGCTGTCTGTATTAGAAGGAGAAGGAATGATAGAGAATGATTCAATAAAAAAAGGGGATCATTTTATTATTCCATATCGGTACGGCAGATTTCGGATAAAAGGAAAGGTTTGTCTGATTGTTTCTACAGTAGGAGAAAGAGAAAAAGGGGAGCAGTAAAAATGAAGATTATTATAGCAGAGAACTATAAAGAATTAAGCCGAAGGGCGGCAAATATGATATCTGCTCAAATTATATTAAAATCCGATAGTGTGTTGGGACTGGCGACAGGTTCAACACCTGTCGGGATTTATGATCAATTAGCAGAGCGATATCAGACAGGAGATCTGGATTTTTCTCAGATTTTCACTGTAAATTTGGATGAATACTACGGTTTAAGTGCAGAAGATAGGCAGAGTTATCACTATTATATGACCAAATATTTATTTTCCAGGGTAAATTTATCTAAGGCACATTGTTTTTTGCCGGACGGAACCAATTTGGACAGCAGGACAGAGTGTAAGCGGTATCAGAATTTAATTGAAGATTTAGGAGGAATCGATCTGCAGCTTTTGGGGCTGGGGCATAATGGACATATCGGGTTTAATGAGCCGGCGGATTTTTTTGAGAAAGAGGTGCATCTGGTAAATCTGACAGAACAGACGATTCAGGCAAATCAGCGGTTTTTTGAATCTGCTAAGGAAGTGCCAAGACAGGCATATACAATGGGAATTGGTACGATTTTTCAGGCAAGGAAGATTTTGCTGGCAGTGAGCGGAAAGGAAAAGGCAGAGGCTCTTTATCAAGTCGCAAAGGGAAGGATCTGTCCGCAGGTTCCGGGCAGTATTTTGCAGATACATCCAGATGTAACAGTGATAGCAGATAAGGGAGCAGCCGAACTTTTTTAGATAGTTTGTTAAGTATTTACAGATAAATGGACTTGTGGTAAACTGATACAATATAGTATGTTGAAAAATTTGGAGGAAAAAATGAAACAGGAATATAAGAGGTATATGGTTTTAGCGGGCTGGCTGTTTGTCCTTTATCTTTGCATACGGTATTGGGATCGGTTTATCAGTATTGTGTTTCTTGGAATTCAGGCTGCCTCTCCACTAATTTTAGGTGCTGTGATTGCTTATATGCTGAATATTATTATGAGTTTTTTTGAACGGCATTATTTAAAAAAGTGTAAGTTTCAGGTTGTGATTAGTCAGAAGCGGATTATCTGTATGCTGCTGTCTTTTGTTAGTTTGGTAGGAATTATTTTTTTAATCTTTCAGCTGGTTTTGCCAGAGTTAGTGAATTGTTTTAAAGAGTTATTGAAAAAGGGTCCGGCTGTTATAGAAAGCATTTATCTGTCATTAAAGGATAATGCAAATCTGGCAGGGTATATGGAGATTTTAGATCAGAATATTGTTCTGGATCAGGGGATGTTAGAGGAGAAGATAGAACAGGCAATCCAGATATTATTAAACGGTGTCGGAGGGATGATGAATTCGGTGTTTTTAGCGGTTACTTCTTTGGTCTCCTGGGTGGTAACACTTCTGGTTGGAGTAATCTTTTCTATTTATCTTCTGCTTGGAAAAGAGCAGATTGGACAGCAGATCAAGCTGTTGATTTGTACTTATCTGCCAAAGTATCATCATAAGATTTTCTATGTGACGAATACCATCAATCATAGTTTTCACAATTTTATTGTCGGGCAGTGTACAGAGGCAGTGATCTTGGGGAGTCTTTGTATTGTGGGGATGTGGCTTTGCCGTTTTCCCTATGCGGTGATGATTGGAGTACTGGTTGGATTTACGGCTTTAATTCCGATTGCCGGGGCTTATATTGGAGCCGGAGTCGGAGCTTTTATGATTTTTACGGTTTCTCCGGTAAAAGCAGTATTCTTTTTGGTGTTTATTGTGGTGCTGCAGCAACTGGAAGGAAATTTGATTTATCCTCGTGTGGTTGGAAGTTCAATTGGACTGCCCGGAATCTGGGTGCTGGCAGCAATTACAATTGGCGGAGGAATTCTTGGAATTGGAGGAATGTTAGTGGCGGTACCTTTGACAGCGGCTGTTTATCAGCTGCTTCGGGAGGATGTCTACAGCAGAAAGAAAGTGACAGCGGCTGCTTCAAAAGAGATTGAGAAGAAAGCGGAATCCCATAAGGCATAGCAAAAAAAGTTTGTATGGTATAGTTGGATGGGAAAAGGCATAGTTTAATAAGTGAAAGGTCTAGAGAGAAGAGGAAGACTGGATGCTGAATAAACTGTGGGCAGGAATGATTATAATTGGGATTTGTTTTGGGGCGGCGACCGGACGCATGGCAGAGATTTCTGGAGCTGTGATTGACAGTGCAAAGGAGGCGGTCAGTTTATCGATTACTATGCTTGGAGTGGTGGGAGCCTGGAGCGGAGTTATGAAGATTGCTGAGGATTCTGGACTGTTAAAAGAGATAGAGAAAGGGCTTAGTCCACTGGTGCATTTTTTATTTCCACGGATTCCAAAAGGGCATAAAAGCCTGGAATATATTACTACAAATATTGTGGCGAATATATTGGGGTTGGGATGGGGAGCAACTCCGGCAGGGTTAAAGGCAATGGAAGAACTTGCGAATTTGGAAGCAGAGCGAGGAAATGATTCTTATCTTGCGGAGCGGGAGAAAACCATAAAAAATCGGGCAGCAAGCAGTGAGATGTGTACCTTTTTAATTTTAAATATTTCTTCTTTGCAGTTAATTCCAATGAATATGGTTGCCTATCGAAGTCAGTATGGAAGTACAAATCCTACAGCAATTGTGGGACCGGCTATTATTGCTACGGTTGTTAGTACATTAGTAGCAATGGTATTTTGCAAGGGAATGGATACCAATAAAATTTGATTTAAAGACTCTGCGAAAAAGGCAAGTGTGAAGACACTTGTTTTTTTATGTACATGAGTGTCTTAAGGAACGGTATCAATAGAGTCTTGGTACGGCGAGTAGGGGAAGTAACGTTCCCGTTCAATTTAGGATATTAAGCGATAAAATGTTTGATTTTTTTGTAAAAGAATGGTATAATTCTAATATTTTTAGTCGGCGTAGAAAATAGGAAAAAAGGGAGTAATAGGTACTAAAAAAATATTTTGGAAGGAGCGTTAGATTATGTCACAAACAACAAAAAAGGTGAAGTCGGTATCTTTTGATGAGAGTATCAGCAGAAAGATTATGTCAAGACTGAAATTGATGCTGGTAATTATTTTTTTGATTGCGATTACTGCATCAGGTGCCTTATCTGCAAAATCATTAATGCAAGTTACAAACGAAAAGTTGGTTTCTGTTGCTTATGAGAATGCATTTTTGATTGTCAATGATATTGAAAATTCCTATGGAAAAGCACTTGGATTTACAGAGGCACTTCGAAATATTACAGAACTAGATCCAAGTGAACAGCGGCAGGCAATTGATACTGCTTTGGTTGGAGTATTGGAGGGGGATTCTAATTATACAACAGCATTTGCCTATTTTGAACAGAATCGGATTGCAGATGCAGATGGAAATCCATATAGTGTGCATCAAAGGGAGATTGCTTATGAAGCGATTGCCTACCCTAATCCAGACGGAGCCGGTTATCTTTTTGAAAAGCATGAAGATGCATTTGATAATTATGAAAAAGAGTATTATATGCAGATGAAGGCAACGGGTCAGCCTTATATCTATGAGCCTTATATTTATAATTTAATGGGGCGGGACATTATGATGATTAGCATTATTGCACCAATATGGGATGCAGACGGAGTATTCTTAGGAGTAGGCGGTGTGGATATGGCACTGGCTGATATGCAGAATATGCGGTATGCCAGTACAGGTTATCGTTCGACTCATATGGTAGCACTTGCAGAGGATGGAACGATTTTGCTGGATTCTTTTGATACTTCTGCCGTTGGAAAAAAAGCTTCTGAAGCAGGGTATGGAATTATAGCAGAACATGGGGAAAAGATTCGTTCTATGCCAGAGGGAGAATATGAGAATAGTTTATATATAATTGATAGGAAGTCTACTAATTTTTTAACAAATAAAAAAGGGATTTCCGTTACGATTCCATTAAAGATAAGCGGCGGAAATCAGTGGACATTATATATGGCAATTAACAGCAGTGAATTTTATGGAATGATCGTAGAAGGACTTGGAAAGTTAATCTTTATTATTGTTGTACTGGGATTTATTATGCTGCATTTTGTTTCTTCTATTATTAAAAAGTGCCTTTCTCCATTTCAGGAAATTATGGAGGGAGCTTCTAAATTGGAGGCGGGAGATTTAAAGATACATATCGATGTGGATACTAAGGATGAATTGGGACGTCTGGCACAGGCATTTAATCATATCAGTACAACAATGAATAACTATGTCAATGATATCTCTTTGCAGCTTTCCGAGATGGCTTCTAACAATATGGATATTGCGATTACGCAAAATTATATTGGAGATTTTATTCCGATTCAAAAGTCGATTGAAAAGATTTCTATGTCTTTAAATGATACTTTATATCAGATTATTTTATCGGCAAATGTGGTTTCTGATGGAGCGGATAGTGTATCAGCTGGCTCACAGCGGCTTTCGGATGGACTTTCGGAACAGGTAGCAGCGATTAAGGAACTGGCGGTTTCAATTGACAGCTTGGCAGAAGATGTGAAGGGTAATGCAACAGATGCACAGACTGCAAGTGATATTGTATCTGGTGCACGGATAAAGATTCAGGAAAGTAATAAGGAGATGGAGCTTTTAACACATGCAATGGCGGATATTAATCAATCTTCAGAGGAGATTCAAAATATTGTAAAAACCATTCAAAGTATTGCAAATCAGACTAATTTACTTTCTTTAAATGCTTCGATTGAGGCAGCAAGAGCCGGAACTGCCGGGAAAGGTTTTGCGGTAGTGGCGGATCAGATTCGGGATTTGGCAGAGAAAAGTGCAGATGCAGTAAAACAGACAGAGGTTTTAATTGAGGCATCTCGTCAGGCTGTAGAGCGTGGAATTGCTATTGCAGATAATACGGCAGAATCACTTGCTGTTGTAGTAGAAGGGGCAGATGAGGTATTTCGTTCTGTTAATAAGATTAGTGAAGCTTCACAAAATCAGAAGATGGTATTGGATCAGCTTACGCAAAATGTAGATGTAATAAGCGGGGCGGTTCAGTCTAATTCAGAAGCGGTGCAGAACAGTACGGCTGCCAGTACGGAGCTGTCGGATCAGTCAAAACAGTTATATACCTTAGTAAATCGGTTTCAATTAAAAAAAGATAACAGAGGATAGATAGGAAACGGAACAAATTCAATCAGACAGAAAAAATGATATTTTTTTTATTATAAGAATACAATAAAATAAGATTAAGAAAAACGGAGTGTTTAAAAAGTCTATGAAGATTATTTTATATCTGTCTGATATGTTAATTCCATTAGTAATTTTTTATATTGTATGTTTTGCTGTAACAAAGAAAACTTCCGTTTATGAAAGTTTTGTAAACGGAACAAAAGATGGAATTAAGACAGTGATTGGGGTAATGCCTACTTTGATTGGGTTAATGATGGCAGTGGGAGTTCTTCGGGCATCTGGATTTATGGAATTTTTAGGGGACGTTTTGGGAGGAGCAATAGAAGCGACTGGAGTTCCGAAAGAAGTATTTCCAATTATTTTGGTGCGGATGGTATCTTCCTCTGCCGCAACTGGGCTGGTACTGGATATTTTTAAAAATTATGGCACAGATTCTTACATAGGGACACTGACATCTATTTTGATGTCTTGTACCGAGACAATTTTTTATACAATGTCAGTTTATTTTATGACAGCAAAGGTAACAAAAACACGCTGGACTTTGGCTGGAGCACTGATTAGTACCTTGGCAGGGATTGGGGCAAGCGTTTTTTTGGCGAGAATGATGTGAAAGAAACGTGCTGCCTAAAAAAGAGGAGTGCCCCGGGTATCTTTTGATATCCGAGGCTATTATGAAAAAATTGTATACGAAATAATCCAAACTTAAAAATGTATGTTTCTATTTCTTAACTGTGTCTAGTATAAATAAAGGATATGAATAAATTATGAATAAAATGCGAAATTATTGTAAAAAGTAGTGTAAAATGACGAAAAAAGTTGTATGATAAGAATTAGGAATTAACAAAAGTAACAAAGAGAGAAAGAGTAAGGGGAAACACTATGGCAGGTTTGATAGAAACGTGGAGAAGACTAATTACAGTACCAGAGAGAAGCGAACAATCGGTTAGATCGGACAGAAGAGCGGCTGCTGCGAAAAGAGAAGCTCAGGTACAGGGCAAGACATCAGCGGAAAGAGCAGTAGAACGATTGGCAGAAAGAACGGATACTTCTTGTTTGGAAGGGCAGAGTTTGGGAAATTCCAAGGCTAGTGTACCAGAGCAGGGAAAGCAGATTGGGGGAATACAAAAAGAGGGGAAGGATGCACTGCTGCAGATGGCTGCAGCTAAAGAATTGTCAATGATTACTTCTGAAGAGATTAAGAAAATTGTAGAAGAGGCTTTGTGTGATGCAAAGGATACAGAAGAGATAAAGGAATATCTGGAACAGCGGTTTTCTATAATAGAAGGGCAGATTTTGTCGGTTCGAAATGTACAGAAACAGGAGATGATTGCGGGTGCGGTTCGAGAGGTTCGGGAGAAAGTAGATTTAATTCGGCTGGATACACGGAGAATGGGGAGCATAAAAATTATGCTTGGTGTTTCGATATGGTTTAATTTGGTCAGTTTGGCTGTTTTGGTAGCTTATATATTGAATTTTATTTAGAAGTTAGATTAAAAGAGAAGATCATTCTGGAGAATAGGATGCTTGAGTTTAGAGAACCTGAGAGATTCTCTGAACTCAGGCTGTTTTTTAGAGTTTTAATCCTTTTAATAGTGATCCTAAACTGGTTCCGATGGATTCTCCTTTTGGAAGTTCATAGTCTAGGATTTCTTCGGATGGTTCTGAAACGTCAGCAAGTGCTTTTATGCTGAGACCAATTTTTCCGTTTTCAGTGGAAATAATTTTTACCTTAACGGTTTGTCCTTGTTTTAATACGGCACTTGGATGGCTGATTCGTTTTTCAGAGATCTGGGAGATATGGAGTAATCCAGATAAGCCGTTTTCTAATTCAATAAAGGCACCATAGGACTGAATGGATTCTACGGTTCCGTTCATTACTGAGCCAACTGCAACTTTTGCAATTTTTTTATTGGTTTCGGCTGCTAATTTTTCCATAGCGGGTTCTTTGGCAGAGAGAACTAATTTCTTTTCTTCTTCTTTTACTGTTATTACAATGGCATCTACTGTTTTATTCAGCCATTGTTCGGTGTCTTCTACAAAGTTTACATCTAATTTGGAAGCAGGGATAAAACCTCGTATTCCTTCTACATAGGTGATAACGCCTTTATTGACAATGCCTCCTATTTTTACTGAGAGAACTGTGCGGTTGGATTGATATTCACGGAGTTTGTCCCAGGCGAGCAGATCATTGGCTTCTTTTTTGGAGAGGACAATGTGACCTTCTCCATCGTCACGGCGAATTACGGTTGCGGTAATTTCATCTCCAATATGGATATCTTGTAAGATCTTAAAGTTTGGATCACTGCTTAAGTCCTCTGCATGGATAATGCCGTCTGTGTAGTATTTTAGATCTAGTGTGATATTAGCTTCGGAGACAGCAATTACAGTGCCTGTTAGAATATCACCTTCTCGGATAGGGCGGCAGGAGGCTTCTAATTCGTCTTGATAGTCGTCCATAGTTTCTTGAATTTCTGGTGTTTGTTTGGTTGTTGTTTCTTCAGTCATGTTGGAACTCCTTTCTTTTTTTGGTAGTTTTAATAATAGAGAAAGTATAGCATATTCTTTGGAATGACTCAAGCAGGATTTTGATAAGATCGTGTAAATTTGATTGAAGCGAGAAGAGATGCTAAAGTGTGGTATGGCAGTAATGCTTTGTATTTGGGTAGTTTTTTCTTAATGAATGGATTTGTTAAGAGAAAAGGATTGATTTTTATTATAAAATGCAATATAGTATAAAAGAATGATAAAAATTTAACAGATAGATGCAGAGAAATTTTTGATATAAATATGGGAGGGTTTATTTTATGAGAGAAAAGAAACGACCGATTTTTGTAATTGGACATAAAAATCCAGATACAGATTCGATTTGCTCTGCTATTGCTTATGCAAATTTAAAGAAAAAAATTACCGGAGAGGAATATGTAGCGAGGAGAGCAGGACATCTAAATGAAGAGACACAATATATTTTGGAGCGGTTTGGGGTAAAGGCACCTGAATATATTAAAGATGTTGGTACTCAGGTAAAAGATATTGAGATTCGTGAAACGGAGGGAGTTTCTGAAAATATTTCGTTAAAAGAAGCATGGACATTAATGAAGAAGAATAATGTAGTTACACTTCCGATTACAACAGAAGAACGCAGACTGGTTGGATTAATTACAATTGGAGATATTGCTACTTCTTATATGGATATGTATGACAGTTCTCTCCTTGCCATGGCAAATACAAAGTATCAAAATATTGTTGAGACTTTGGATGCCACTCTAGTAATCGGGGATGCAGAGGCTTATTTTAATCAGGGGAAAGTATTGGTTGCAGCGGCAAACCCAGATTTAATGGAAAATTATATTGAACCAAACGATTTAGTAATTTTAGGAAATCGTTATGAGTCGCAGCTTTGTGCAATTGAAATGAATGCAGCTTGTATTATTGTCTGTGAAGGGGCACCTGTATCACTTACGATTAAAAAATTGGCGGAGGAGGAGCATTGTACTGTAATTAGTACACCTCATGATACCTTTACTGCTGCACGATTGATCAATCAAAGTATGCCAATTCGTTATTTTATGAGACGGGAACATCTTATTACATTTTGCACCGATGATTTTACGGAGAAATTAAAAGAGGTGATGTCAAAAAAGCGGCATCGGGATTTTCCTATTTTGGATAAGCAGGGGCTTTATATTGGAATGGTTTCTAGACGGAATTTGTTAAATGCCGCACGAAAGAAAGTGATTATGGTGGATCACAATGAAAAAAATCAGGCAGTAGACGGGATTGAAAATGCGGATATTTTAGAGATTATTGATCATCACCGTCTAGGGAGTGTGGAGACAATTGCTCCGGTATTCTTTCGAAACCAGCCCCTTGGATGTACTGCTACGATTGTATATCAGATGTATCAGGAGTCAGGGATTCCTGTAGATAGGGTGACAGCGTCTTTACTTTGTTCTGCAATTATATCCGATACATTGATGTTTCGTTCTCCTACCTGTACTGCAGTGGATCGAAATGCAGCACAGGAGCTGGCGAAAATTGCAGAGGTAGAGATAGAGGAATTGGCAAATGATATGTTTCGGGCAGGAAGTAATTTGCGTTCTAAGACACCAGAGGAAATTTTTTACCAAGATTTTAAAAAGTTTTCTATGAATGATACTACGTTTGGAGTGGGGCAGATTAATTCTATGAATAGCGAGGAATTGGCGGATTTGAAGGAAAGGTTATACCCCTATATGAAGGATTTGATAAAACATGCTGGAGTGCAGATGATTTTCTTTATGCTGACGGATATTGTAAAGGAATCTACAGAATTGATTTTTGTCGGAGAAAATGCCGAGCAGCTGATTTCCAATGCTTTTAGTATTCGTGCTCAGGGGAACAGTTTTATTTTAAAAGATGTGGTATCTAGAAAGAAACAGCTGATACCAGCTATTATGGCGGATATTCAGCAGTAGAGAGGGAAGGACTTTAAAAGGTACATAATAAATATAATAATCATTAGAGATTGCTGTAAAAAATAGAGTACTGCAGCAGATAGAACCGATCATTTTGTTATGAGTTTTATTTTGCTGCAGAATCTTTATATTTTATGACGGTCTTTTTTTATGGAATTATGGATATTATTTTAAGTAGAATTATGCTATTGTTATTCTTTCTAAAAAAATGTATAATGAAAGAAATAATTTAGAATGGCAGCGATTGTTGGTTTTGAAATAAATTGATTAGAATAAAAGGAGGTTTGATAATGGGAAAACAGGTTTGGAAGCCCGGAAATATGGTTTATCCTGTACCAGCGGTATTAGTAACGACAGCAGATAGGAAAGGAAATGTGAATATTATTACAGTTGCATGGACTGGGACAGTTTGTACTAATCCTCCAATGGCATATATTTCTGTTAGACCAGAACGTTTTTCCTATTCGATGCTAGAAGAAACAGGGGAGTTTGTGATTAATCTTACAACAAAAGAATTGGTTTTTGCCACTGATTTTTGTGGGGTGAAATCGGGAAGGGAGGTAGATAAGTTTCGGGAATTGGGCTTGACGCAGAAGAAGGCAGCAAAGGTAAACGTGCCGATTATAAAAGAAAGTCCTGTCAATATAGAGTGCAGAGTAACAGAGAAGCGAGAGTTGGGCAGTCATACCATGTTTTTGGCGGAAGTAGCGGCAGTGCAGGCAGAGGAACGTTACTTGGATAAAGCAGGAAAATTTGATTTGTCATTGGCAAAACCGATTGTTTATAGTCATGGGGAGTATTTTTGTTTAGGAGAGAAATTAGGAAAATTTGGTTATAGTGTTCAAAAACAAATAGAAGTAGAAGAAAAGAAGATAGAGAGAGAAACTGCTTTAAAAATGCAGCTTTTTCCAGAAGAAAAAAAGAATCAGACAGGGCAGAAGCGGAGAAAGGTATAGATATAAAATAGAAAAAGGCTTGGTTAATTTCGATAGAAATGATATTAGGGATAGAAAAAATTTGGAGGATATCAATATGAAGATAAGCCGTTTACAGATTAAGAATTTTAAGTCGATTCGGGAACTTTTAATTGAAGAAATGGATCATGCTTGTATTTTGGTAGGAAAGAACAATACTGGAAAAACAGTTGTATTAGAAGCCATTCGTGCACTGACAGGGGAGTATTTGATTAGCAGCCGGGATTTTAATGAGAAGGGGCGTTGTATTGAGATTGCGATTGATTTAGAGATTACATCTGGAGATTTGGAGATTTTATATAAGAATGGACTGGTAAGCAAATATAGGAATTATTCGGTATGGGAAAAAGATTTTCGGGAAAAGCTGCCTTCTTATCAAAATGGAGTGCTTCGTTTTACTTATGTGGTTCATCCAGACGGACAGTGTTTTTTTGAGGATGGGGTAAAAAAGAACAATACTCGGATACAGGAAGTACTTCCAAAGATTTATTATGTGGATCATACCAGAAATGTGGCAGAGATGGAGAAAGATTTTCTTTCTGTACAGACAGCAGAAGAGCAGAAAAATATGAACAGTACAATATGTATGTTCGATATGTCAAAGCATTGTCAGCACTGTTTTCAGTGTATTGGTATGATTTATAAAAAAACACCTAAAACACTTTCTGCGATTGAAACAGCGAAGTTATTGGAATATAAGTTATATCAGACAAATATTGAAGATTTTTCCAGTACATTAAATAAATGTTTTCGAATCAACAGCGGAAAAAATGAAGAGATTCATTACCGCTTTGATTTTGATATTGAGAAAGTATTTCATATTGAAACAATATTACATAGTAATGATTCAGCAAGGGCACGCAGTATTCATGAGCTTGGAGCCGGAACAAAAAGTATTTATCTTCTTTCTTTATTAGAAGCATATATTGCGGGAGAAAGCTGTGTGCCAAGCATTATTATATTAGAAGAACCCGAAATTTATCTGCATCCTCAGCTGCAGAAAGCAGCGGGAAAGGTGCTTTATAAATTGTCTAAAAAGAATCAGGTAATCTTTTCTACTCATTCTCCTAATATGCTTTTTAATTTTTCCAGCAGACAGATAAAACAGATTGTTTTGGATCAGGATTATTATACCATTTGTAAGGAAGATGAAGAAATTGATGAAATTTTAGATGATCTTGGCTATGCAGCAAATGATCTTATGAATGTCAGCTTTGTTTTTATTGTAGAGGGAAAACAGGATAAAAGCCGCTTGCCTTTGATTTTGGAAAAGTATTATTCTGAGATTTATACAGAGGATGGAAAGCTGCAGAGGATTTCAATTATCACTACTAATAGTTGTACCAATATTAAAACATATGCAAATCTAAAATATATGAATCAATTATATTTAAAAGATCAGTTTTTAATGATTCGGGACAGTGATGGAAAGAAACCGGAGTATCTGGTAAAACAGCTTTGCAATTATTACAGCAATCGGGCAGACGAGGAGAAAGGGGCAATTCCTCGGGTTACACCAAGAAATGTGCTGGTATTGAAGTATTATTCATTTGAAAATTATTTTTTAGATCCTGCTGTGATGACTCGGATTGGAATTGTAAAAAGTGAAGAGGAATTTTATCAGATTCTTTATCAGAAATATAAAGATTATCTGTATCGCTTGCCAAGCGTTCGAAGGATGCAGCGGATGATTGGAAAACGAATTAATTCTGTAAAAGATGTAAAAGAGAATATGGAAAGTTTTCGTATTTTTGTCAGAGGTCATAATCTATATGATATTTTTTATGGGCGGTATCGGGGAGAAGAGGAAACAGAGATTTTGCGTCATTATATCTCTGTAGCACCAAGAGAAACGTTTCAGGATATTCTAGATGCGATTGATCGGTTTGTATATTTTGAAAACCGCAAAAGAGAAGGAGAATAACAGGACAAAAGAGCAGATAAGACAGGCTTATACAGCATAATAAAATGATGAAAGGAGTTTTGGAATGTGGAAGAACAAGAAAGTATAAAGGGAAAGGTAAAGGAAGAAGTTACTCAGATGGGAAAGCGAAAAGGTACCAAGCTCTTACTGAAAATTTCTTTGTTGGTTATCCTGCCTATTATCTTAGTTGCAGCAGTTTGCACCTACGCTAGTGTAAGAAATGAAATATCACTTGCAGGAGATTTAATTCGCTCTCAGTTACAAAGTGTAGCATATTGTACAGCAGATGTATTTTTTGGAATGGGAGAGGGAGAGCTTACTTTTGAAGACGGCATTTTAAAAAGAGGAGATTCGGTTTTTATTACACAAGAGATCTTGGAGAAATTAAAAACAGAAACAGGAGTGGATATTACTTTTTTCTATGGTGATACACGAGTATTAACTTCTTTAAAGGATAAAAACGGAAATTATCAGACTGGAACAAAAATGTCAGATGATGTAAAAAAGGTTGTATTGGATCAGGGACAGGAATACTATAATGGAACCATTCAAGTATTAGGAGAGGAATATGCTGGCTATTATCATCCGATTAAAGTATCAGGGAAAATGGTAGGAGTTATATTTGCCGGGCGTTCGAAAGTAGAGATTCAGAAAACTATTCGAAAAGAACTGGTTTCTTTATTTATAGGAATTATTATTATCTTACTCTGTACATTGGTGATTGCTATGCTGGTTGTAATGAAGATGGTCGGAAGTTTAGAGCATGCTGTAATGAATTTAAATGTGATGTCAAAAGGAAATCTAAATCTGCAGTTAAGCCAGCGATTGATGAAGCGGAGAGATGAGATTGGAGATATGGTGCGATCGATTCATATTTTGACTACTTCTTTAAAGGAGATTGTTTCTAATATTATCCATACTTCCCGTTCACTTGAAAATTTTACAGGGCGTTTCAATTCTTCTTTTCAGTCGATTACCAATACAATTGGACGAATGAATTCTGCATTGGAAGGAATTTCGAACAGTGTGGCTTCACAGGCAGAAGAGACCATGACAGCAAATACAAAGGTTGCTTCTATGGGATCGGCGATTGATGAAACAGCGGAACGGGTAACGATTTTGGGAGAGAGTTCGCAGAAGATGAAATCCTATAGTGATACAGCAGGCGTAACACTGGGGCAGTTAGTAGGGATTAGTGAGAAAACAAAGAAATCAGTGGATCAGGTACAAAAACAAACTAATTTAACAAATCAGTCTGCACAAGATATTCGTGCGGCAACCGATTTAATTACTAATATAGCCAGTCAGACCAATCTGCTGTCGTTAAATGCCAGCATAGAGGCTGCCCGTGCCGGAGAGAATGGAAGGGGATTTGCTGTGGTTGCAGATGAGATTCGGGGGCTGTCAGAACAGTCAAAGGAATCGGCAGAGAAGATCGTGAAGATTGTGAATAATCTGCTGCAAAATTCCAATACCAGTGTACATACCATGAATGAGGTAGCAGATATTATTGTAGAACAGAATCGTAAACTGCAGGATACAAAAGAAATGTTTGAGTCTCTAAATATAGAAATTGATTCGGTTGCTACAGCGATTACCGAAATCGGAGAGCAGACAGAGCTTTTAAATCAGACGAAAGATACCGTAATGAATATTGTGGATAATTTGGCTGCTATTGCAGAAGAAAATGCAGCGAATACAGAACAGACTTCTGAGTCTATGGTGGAATTAAATCAGATTGTACAGGAGTGCAGTGATTCCACAGGAGAATTAGTTGCCTTGGCTGGAGAATTAGTTCAGAATACTAAAAAATTTGAATTATAAAATTTAAAGAGAGAAGAGATTTCTTTTATAGAATAAAATCTATTATTTTCAGAAAAAACAGAGTATATGTTTACTCTGTTTTTTCTATAAACAGAATAGAGGTATATTTTAGAAAAATATAGACTTATCCACAAGGTTTTCAACATATTGTGGATAAGTCAGTTTGTTTATCCACATAATTTTCCACATATCCACTTAAAATATGATGTTTATAGGGAGAACATCAGAGATATTTGGAAAATTTAGGAATATTATGACGAAAAAAGAAGAAATTTGATTTTATTACAAAAATACTTTTACTTATGACAAATTCAAAAAAACCAAAAAAAATATGCTATACTAGGATTATAGGATAAAAGCGTAATAAGAGAAATTATAAGAATAAAATTAAAGGTAAAGGCAAAGACAGAAATAAATATAAAAATAAAAAAAGGGAAGTGAGAAAGAATGGATCTAGACCTATACAAAGAAAAATTAGCTGCTATAAAAAATAATATTGAACAGGTAATAGTCGGAAAATCGGAAATAATTGATAAAATTTTGACGGCATTAATTGCAGAAGGGCATGTTCTGTTAGAGGATATACCAGGAACCGGAAAAACAGTAATGGCAAAGACTTTGGCAAAATCAATTGATGCAGAATTTTCACGGATACAGTTTACACCTGATCTGCTTCCCTCTGATATTACTGGATTAAATTATTATAATCAAAAGGAAGGGGCATTTGTTTTTCGGAAAGGACCTGTTTTTTGCAATATTCTTCTTGCAGATGAAATAAATCGTGCCACTCCACGAACACAGTCTAGTTTATTAGAGTGTATGGAGGAGAAACAGATTACAGTAGACGGAGAAACCCGAATTTTAAAACAGCCTTTCTTTGTAATTGCAACACAAAATCCGGTAGAGACAGCCGGTACATTTCCCCTTCCAGAAGCACAGTTAGATCGTTTTCTAATGCAGATTTCTATGGGACTTCCTCAAAGAGAAGAGGAGATGCAGATTGTAAATCGATTTATTCGGAATAATCCGCTTGCCGAGATAAAGCCGGTGATAAAAAAGGCAGATTTATTAGATCTGCAGAAAGCATATAAGGAAATTTATATCCATCCCGTTTTGTTGGATTACCTGGTTCGGATTGTAGAAGAGAGCAGAACCTTAAAGTCGGCTGCATTGGGGGTTAGTCCTAGAGGAACTCTTGCCTTTGTAAGAGCAGTGCAGGCATATGCATTGATTCAGGGAAGGGAATATGTGATACCGGAAGATATTCAGATATTAGCAGTTCCGGTATTGGCTCATCGGATTATTCTGCAGGGAGGAATGAGTGGAGGAAGCAAAGCTGTGATAAAACAGATTTTATCTGCTGTTTCGGTACCAACAGAGGAATGGAAGCGATAGGATATGGTGATATTGTTATTTACAGGATTATGTGCAGGGGTTTTATATCTGCTGCAGAGCTGGCTGTATGAGTATTTTTGGGGGAAAAATTTAAGTGCAGATGTAACATTTACGGAATCTGCTATTACAGAAGGAGAGTTAGGACAGCTTCAGGAGACCATTGTCAATGCAAAGCTGTTGCCGCTGCCTATGGTTCGGGTAAAATTTGAGATTGACAGAAGTCTGCAGTTTGAAGAAGAAGGAAATATTTCTATTTCAGATAAGTGTTATAAAAATGATATTTTTTCGATTATGTTATATCAGAAGATAACCAGAACCATTCCGTTTCGTGGAACGAAGAGAGGATATTATTCGATCGATCAGATGGATTTGGTTTCTACAGATTTATTTATGACAGCAACTTTGGTTGGAGTAAAGCCGGTACATACCAATCTTTTAGTCTATCCCAAAGGTGTGAATACCAAGCAGTTATGGATTCCCTATCGAAGGATTATGGGAACGTTGCTGACCCGCAGATATGCCTATGAAGATCCATTTGAATTTCGGGGAATTCGGGATTATCAGCCATTTGACAGGATGAAAGATGTCAACTGGAAAGCATCGGCAAAGACAGGAGAATTAAAGGTAAATATGCATGACTATACGGCAAGACAGGAGGTATTTTTCTTGTTAAATTTAGAGACAGAGGCAATGCTGGAGTATGAAAGCCTAAAAGAAGAAAGTATACGCATTGTAAACAGCCTTGCCGAATGGTTTCTTTTGCAGGGAATTCCAGTGGGATTATTAAGCAATGGAAGGGATATTGAGACAAAAAAAGAACTGCATATGGTAAGCGGTTCAGGCAGCGGGCATCTGATGGTGATTCGGGAATGGCTGGCAAGACTGGATTTATCACAGGAATGTCGGGAGTATGGAGAACTGCTAAAAGAACAGACAGCGAAACAGAGGAAAGATACTTTGTATATCTTGGTTTCTACTTCTCAGAGAGAACGGGTACAGCAGGAATTTAATCAAATATGTAAGAAGAGCAAAGGTTCTATGTGGATTTTGCCGCTGTATTCCGATATGGAAGAGAGACTGACAGACTGTCCGTTTGCAGAGCACTATCGCTGGGAGGTGGGGGATGGATAGAGAAAAAACCGTTCGTTATACAAAAACAGAGCAGATCATTCGTATTTTTCAAGTTTTGGTTCAGTTTACTCTCTATCACAGTACAGCATGTTTGATTGCTGGAATTGGAAGGACAGAAGATGCAGCACTATATCTGCGGATGGGGATTTTATTACTGCCGCTGCTTTTGTATTCTTTTGTTCGGATGTATGTGGAAAATTTATTTTTATTTGCATTGCTTCATATTGGCTGTGCAGGAGGAATACTATTCTTTTTTCCCCGTACAATTGGAGAGAGTGCAGCAATTTCAATTTGTCTGATTATTATAATAGGGAATTCAATTCGCTTTCGAATTACAGAATCTTATCGGCATCAGGAGTGTCCGCATTTATTGCTGCTTTCGATTCTTTTTATAGTATATGCATTGGCATCTTATATTGAAAAAACGATACTGATGAGACAGTGCTTTTATGAACTTATTATTTTTCTTATTTTTTATATGATAAGCAAAAATTTGGAAAATACAGAAAAGTTTATTAACTTAAATCGGGATACGGCAAATTTTCCTGTTCGGCAGATAAAAGGAGTTAATCGCACGCTGCTCTGTTTTTTTACAATAGTAATGTTTGGGGGAATGTTGCTGGCACCGCAGATTTATCCAGAATCGCTGATAGAACAGTTTGGAGCAGTCTTATTATCGATTTTACGCTGGCTGTTTTCTTTGATTTTAAGAGAGGAGATCGATCAGGAGCCCTATCTGGATTTTAGGGAGGACGGGAATTTAGGAGGATATGAGTTTCCGATAGAAGAAAATGTTCCATCAAAACTGGCAGTATTTCTGCAGTATTTAATGGAGATTGCTACTGCGGTATTTTTAATTGCGGTAATCTTATTTGGAATTGGATTTGGGCTGTATCAGATCTATAAGCGGTTTTATGCCATACCATTATCTTCCGAAAAGGAACAGAAGAAAACGGATGTGGTTACGATAACAGAGAGTGTGCCGATATTTCGAAGAAAGAAAGAACCGCAGGAAGAGTTGGGCGGTTATAATAAAAGAATCCGCCGTCAATATAAAAAGTCAGTAAAAAGGAGGAAGGGAAAGGATCAGGTTTTATCCGAATCTCTGACACCTGCTGAAATAGAAACTGTGCTGGAGCATCCAATTATGGATCCAAAAGAAAGGGAGAGATTAATAGCCCTTTATGAGAAAGCACGTTATGGAAAAGAAGAATGTACAAAGGAGGAGTTAGAAGAAGTCAAAAGAATGGTATAGGATAAGGTGATAGGAAAGGAGGCATGAGTATGTATGGTATTATGTGGTTAGTAATTTGTATTATTCTTGTAATAGTAGAAGTAGCAACATTAAATTTGACTACGATTTGGTTTGCGATTGGTGGTTTTGTAGCTTATCTGACCGGATTTGTCGGAGCCGGTTTTTGGGGACAGTTTTTTGTATTTGTAGTAGTTTCTTTACTGATGTTGTTTTTTACAAGACCCGTTGCACGGAAATATCTGAATAAAGGCAGGGTAAAAACCAATGCAGAAAGTCTGGTGGGACAGATTGCACAGACGACCTCTTGTTTAAATAATAGAGAGGGATTTGGATCTGCAGTGGTAAACGGACAGGAATGGAGTGCAATTTCTTCAGATGATAAAATTATTATTGAAGAGGGAGAAGATGTAGAGATTTTAGAAGTGCGTGGGGTAAAATTGGTAGTAAGAAAGGTAATGACACCATGGAAACCGGAAGAGAATAAGAAGTAAAGAAAAACAGATGTACTTTTTTAAAGAAATATGATATACTGTGATTGTCAGATTGTTATAATCTGATTGAATAAAAAACAATGAATATGTTCCGTATACAGTACGGAGGAAAGAGAGGAAAAGGTAATGTTGGTTATGACAGGGATCAGTGTAGGTTCAATTGTACTCATTCTGTTTATTGTATTGCTGTTATTAGTAATCAGTTCCTGTATTAAGATTGTACCGCAGGCACAGGCATATGTTATTGAACGATTGGGCGGGTATCAGGATACTTGGTCGGTTGGCTTACATTTTAAGCTGCCTTTTATCGACCGTGTAGCGAAGAAAGTAATTTTAAAGGAACAGGTAGTAGATTTTGCACCACAGCCGGTTATTACAAAGGATAATGTTACCATGCGGATTGATACAGTTGTATTTTTCCAGATTACAGATTCAAAGTTATTTGCTTATGGAGTAGAAAATCCAATTATGGCAATTGAGAATCTGACTGCTACTACATTAAGAAATATTATCGGTGAATTGGAATTGGATCAGACTTTGACTTCAAGAGAGATTATTAATGCAAAGATGCGTTCTTCACTGGATGTAGCAACCGACCCTTGGGGGATTAAGGTAAATCGTGTGGAACTTAAGAATATTATTCCTCCGGCTGCAATTCAGGATGCTATGGAGAAGCAGATGAAGGCAGAGCGGGAAAGACGAGAAAGTATCCTTCGTGCAGAAGGAGAGAAGAAGTCTACCGTTCTTGTAGCAGAAGGTAAGAAAGAGTCAGCAATTTTGGAGGCTGAAGCAGAGAAAGAGGCAGCGATTCTTCGTGCAGAGGCAAAGAAAGAGGCAACGATTCGTGAGGCTGAAGGTCAGGCTGAAGCGATTCGTGCGGTACAGAAGGCAAATGCAGAAGGTATTGCTTATATTAAAGAAGTGGCTCCGGATCAGGCTGTCTTACAGATTAAGAGTTTGGAAGCATTTGCTAAGGCTGCAGACGGAAAGGCTACTAAGATTATTATACCTTCCGAGATACAGGGACTGGCTGGAATGGTAAAGGCAGTTACGGAGGCTGTAAAAGATAATTAATCCAAAGTGAGGAAATAGTATGGCAAGAATGTTTCTGCTGATTGCTTTTGTTCTGATAGTAGTTGTATTAGCTGTAATTTTGATTATTAGGAAAAGCAAAAATAGATAGGATAATGTGAGGAAAAGAGGGGATTGCTGATAAGATGAAACATGAATTGGAAGAAGAAAGAGGCTTGAGTATTGAATAAAAAATTTTAGATGTAGATGTAGAGACTGGACAGAATTCCGCATAAGGGTAGGGCTTATGCGGAATTTTTTAAATAGGGAAAAACATATTTGATTTGGTTCTACATATGATAGAAAGAAGAGAGGAGGGAGTCTATGAGAAGTTGTTTGGATCTTTATTTTCTTTCTACTATTGCCTGTACGGTATCGGAGGGGTTGGAACAGGAAGAATTGGAGATGCTGGCAGTTAATTTAAAGGCACTTGGGGAGATGCTGGAAGTGGTATTGAATTGCCAGAGGAACAGAGAGACAGATAAATAAATGAACATATCAAAAGTGGCACATTTTTATAATTAAAAAAGATGTGCCACTTTTGATATGGAAAATTTTATAAAGTATGATAAAATAAAGAGAGGGAAAATCTTCTTATACCAGATTTAAAGATATGGATATAAGATAGATATTGAGATATTGGCTTGATAGATGGTATATATAATATAGAATAACAGATGAAAATTAAAAAATTCCTGCGGAAAATATTATTTTTCGCAGGATAAATTAAGTGAGGAAAATGAAAAGAAGAATTGTAATTGATGTTGGATTATTAATAACAGGCGGAATGATCTTTTGGATTATTTTAAGTATTTGGAATTATTATAATAAAATTTCTTTGATTGAGAAGATCAGCAATGAGATGATGGGGAATGAGGCAGTATATTTTCGGACGACAGCGGAGAAACTAGATTTTCAGAAACTTTATGAGTATCTGCCGGAGAATGGTATTTTATATAATAATTTATCCTGGGATAAAAATTATAAAAGTATTATTTTTAAAGATAATATTCCAGTTGTGCCCATGTTAAAGGGGCAGTTTTTTGACAAATCGGATAGAGGGAATCGAGTGGCAGTAGTTGGAAAAGATATTGCTGCGGATTTGGAGGAAGAGAATCCGATAATTGATATAAATGGAATCGAGTATAAAGTGATAGGAATAATAGGGACAGACTATCATACAAAATTGGATCAGGCGGTATGGGTTATGATGAATTCGGAAAATATGAACTGTCAGAATACATTTATATTGGATGGTCTGGATCAAGAGAAGGTTCTTTCTTATTTAGGACAAGCAGAAATTTGGAAGGATATTTTAATTTTGGATCAGGAGAATCTTAGTATTTTAGAAGTGATTGACAGAAAAAAAGATTATTGGATATTTCCGTCTATGGTAATTTTAATTGGCTGGAGTTATAGTTTCATTTTATTGCACAGATGGATTCAGTTACATAGTAATGAGATTCGGATACGGAGGGAATTGGGTTATTCTTCTTTTGCAGTAATAAGGATTTTATTTATAAAAAGTATAATTCCTTATCTGTTAGGGATTGTGATGACTATTTTTATTATGATAAAAGTGGCAGAAATAGAAAGAGTCATGCTTCCCTTGGGAGTTAGTGTATGGTTGTTTTTTTTGTTGTGGATTGTGACGTATTTGTTTTTGGTTATAAAAAAACAAACAGATCGGAAATGAGGAAACGTGATGTGGTTATCGATCCAGTTTTGGAATAAAAGAAAACAAGTAATTTTTCTTTTGTTTATACGAATTCTTACCTTATTTATACTGATAGATTGTGGTACTGAACTGGTGACAATAGAAAATCTTACTTATTTTAAAGATGCAGAGGTTCATTATTATAAGATCTATGATAATTATGTGGATGAAGCAGAAAGAGAATTTATGCATACACAAGATAGTTTATCAAGGTTAAAACAGTTTTGTAAATGGCTGAATCAGAATGATTCTTTTTCCTATGAAAATATCAATATGCAGGGAATTCTTCTTGAGAAGACATCGGAATCAGTAAAAAGTATTCAGGTAAATCACACGTTTTTTCGATATAATGCAGTAGAAGCAGCAGAAGGTTCCCTTTTTTCTGAAGAGGATTATCAGATAGATTCGATGGAGGATATCATACCTGTGCTTGTAGGATCCGAATATTCTTCTATGCAGGTAGGAGAACGTTTTGTTTTTCACTATATGGGACATCAGTTAGAAGGACAAGTAAAAGGTATTTTAAATTCGAATAGTTCTTTTTTACTGCGGGATAAAATAAAAGGATTAAATTCGTATATAGTAATGCCTTCTTTAGAGTTTAGCAGAAGTCCAGAGACAAAAGAGGAATATACATTTCAGATAAAATTATATCTAGATAAGGCAGCAGGTATTATTATTTCAGAGAAACCAGCTAGAGTGATTAAAAATGAAATAGAGGAAATCTGTTCCTCTCTTAATCTGATTCCTTATGGAATAGAAGGTTATTACTTTCAGGAGAAAAATATCTGGGGAAGTATGGGAAAGGAATTAAAACAAACAAATCAATTATTTTTATTCTATATTGTTTTTATTTCTATTGTTGGTTTAGCAGTTGAGTCACAGAGCCGGATACTGCAGTTAAAACGAAAGTATGCTATTGCAAATCTAAATGGTTTTAGTAAAAGAAGAATGATATTGGGAGTGATAGCAGGGATTACTGCTGAAGCAGTATTTCCGGGAATATTGGTTATGTTTATAGATAGTATTCTATTAAAAAATACTTATCTTTATCTATATCTGTGGTTTTATCTGTTATGTACCATACTTGTTTCAAGTATTGTGTGCTGTTCGATTATGGTACAGAAAAATTATTGGAAGGATATGCGGGGGAAAAAATATGGAACTTATTCGTCTGGAACAGATCGCTTATAGATTTGGAATGAATGAAGTATTAAAAGAGGTAAACTTAACGATTCATAGCGGAGATTTTATTGCTCTGTTAGGAGAAAATGGTGCAGGGAAAACTACTTTATTACAGATTATCTCTGGTATTTTTCAGCCAATAAAAGGCACGGTTTTCTATCAAGGGAAAAAATTAAATTGGAATAGTGAAAAGGTACGTGATCAATTTAGAAAAGAGAAAATAGGAGTAGTTTCTCAGGATTTTTCTTTACTATATGATAAAAAAGTTGCAGGCAATATTGGACTTTCTCTGCAGGCACAGGGAGTTTCGAATAGAATTATAAAGAAAAGAGTAAAGGAAGTTTTGCAGGAAATCAATATTTCTGATTTGGCAGATAGGTATCCCAATACTCTTTCAGGAGGGCAGTGCCAAAAAGTAGCGATTGCAAGAGCATTAGTAAAAAAACCAGAACTACTATTAGCGGATGAACCAACAGCTTCTTTAGATTCCCGCAGTAAAGAAGAAATTTTATCTATTTTTGTGGAATTGGCAAACAGAGGAATTGCAGTAGTGGCGGCGACACATGAAGAAAAGACCTTACAAATGGCAAATCAAATTTATCATATTCAAAATGGTATATTATATCATAATATCTAATTGTAGTAAAAGAAAGCAGATTGAGAGAAAAAACAGCCAGAGTATAGTAGGATTAGGCTATCTTACCTTTAGATAATGGGTTAAGACCATAAAACTAGCGGTTGTCGCAATCTATATTTTCTGTTATAATTTATCCATATACGAATATTGATGACTGTAATGAAAATGGTACCATCTGTTTTGACTGGATGCTGAAGTTACCCATGCATTACGCAAATTGGAAGAATGAAAAAAAGCATATGTAAAAAAATAAAACCAGGGAAAAAGACCATCTGCAACAGGAAGGAAGACGTACTAGAAAGTCAGAAATCTTAAAGTTTGATCCGAATAGAATAATTTAAAAAGAGAGGGAACTGTTATGTCAATATTACAAAAAGCCATGGATTTATTACAGACAATGCCAGAACAAAAAATTGAAATAGTATATACCTATATGCGTTTTGTGAATACTCTTGCAGAAGATGAAGAGAAAATCACAAAGAAAAAAAGTGCAAAATCCATAGCCGGAATCGCACGCCAGTATGCAAACCCTGATCTGATATCTTTGGAAAAGGAGGCATTTGCCAATGCAATGGTCGAAAAACATGCAATTGATTGATGCTAATGTAATTATACGATGCATATTAGATGACTGCCCAGAAATGACTTCTAAAGCAACAGATGTAATAGATCGTGGTGCTTATACTAAACCAGAAATCATTTCGGAAGTAGTATATGTGCTTCAAAAAGTTTATTCCATACAGCGTCCACAGATTAAGAGTATGGTTAATGCTATACTTGATGTTGTTTCCTGTACCGAGGACGAATGTGTCAGGATGGCTATAGATATATATTCATCAACTTCCTTGGATTTTGTAGACTGTCTTTTGATCGCATATCATAGGGTTAATAAAGAAAATGTGTTTAGTTTTGATAAAAAGCTCAACAAACATTTAAATGGATATATTGAGATGGAAGACATGAAATAAAGTAAAAAAGAAAGCAGATTAAGAGAAAAAACAGCCAGAGTACAGCATAACAGGGATGTAGCTTTAGAGAAAAACTAGGAGCTACATCCTTGTTGTAGATACTGTACTCTGGTGTTTTTAGAATGGAACTGTTATTTATTTTTCTAAATTAGCAAATCGTGTCAAATGAGGCAGCCATGCCAAGTGAACCGTTCCAATCGGTCCGTTTCTTTGTTTCGCAATATTAATCTCTGCAATTCCTTTATTTTCTGAATCTTTATTATAATATTCATCCCGATAAAGAAACATAATGACATCTGCGTCCTGCTCAATCGATCCAGATTCCCGAAGATCCGACATAATAGGTCGGCGATCTGGTCGGCTTTCACAGGCACGGTTTACCTGGGAAAGTGCAATAACAGGGGCATTGATTTCCCTTGCCAGTGCTTTTAACGAACGGGAAATTTCTGAAATTTCCTGCTGGCGGCTTTCGGAACGTCCGCTTCCTGACATCAACTGTAAATAATCAATAATCACAACCCCCAGATTATGTTCTAACTTATACTTTCGGCATTTGGATCGCAGTTCTGTAATAGAAATTCCAGGAGTGTCATCTAAAATCAAACTGGATTTTCCAATTACACCGGCACTTTCAATTAACTGTTCCCATTCCGTATCACTTAAATCACCGGATCGAATATTTTGCATATTTACTTTTGATTCCAAAGAAAACATACGGTTCATAAGCTGTTCTTTTGACATCTCCAGGCTAAAGATTACCGTAGGAATCCGCTGTTTAATAGCGATATTTTCGGCAAGATTTAATACAAGAGCCGTTTTCCCCATAGAAGGACGTGCCCCAATTAAAATAAAATCGGAAGGCTGCAGACCGGCCATTTTATAGTCTAAATCAATAAATCCGGTTGGAATTCCAGTAATATTCCCTTTTAATTTAGATGCTGCTTCGATCTTTTCCAATGCATGAATAACAATATCTTTAATTGGAACAAAGCCGCTGCTGTTTCGCTTTTGAAGCAGATCAAATATCCGTTTTTCCGTATCATTTAGAATGGTTTCTAATTTTTCCTTTCCAAGATAACAGGCATTTTCAATCTCTTCATTTACCTTAATCAGACTGCGAAGAGTGGACTTTTCATTTACAATCGTAGCATAATAGCAAACATTTGCAGAGGTAGGAACTACGTTGATTAACTCTCGGACAAATTCAATACTATAGATCTCTGGAGGAACCTCTTTTTCCATCAGGCGGTTCTGCAGAGTAATCATATCCACTGGTTTTCCTTCGTTATAAAGCTCTACAATAGCATCAAAAATAATACCGTGCTGTCTGCTGTAAAAATCATTTCCGGTAATAAGTTCAGAAGCAGCCAAAATAGCTTCCGGGTCTAGAAGCATCGAACCAATTACAGACTGTTCTGCTTCTAAACTGTGCGGCAGGACACGTTTTACAAGGGCTTCATCCATACCCATATCCTCCAAAATCCCCACTATTTATTCTTCTACTACATTTACTTTTAACTGAGCAGTGACATCTTTATGAAGCCGCACCGGAACTAGATGTGTTCCTAATGATTTAATCGGCTCAGTAAGCTGCATCTTCTTTTTATCTAAGTCCAAACCGAGCTGTGAAGTAACGGCAGCGGCAATCTCTTTTGTAGATACAGAACCGAAGATTTTTCCGCCTTCTCCTGCCTTAATGGTAACGGTAACAGATTTTTCTTCTACACGGGCTGCCAAAGCCTTTGCCTGCTCAAAAAGCTCCTTTGCAACTTTTTCCTCATTTGCCTGTTTTAACTTTAGATCATTTAAGTTTTTGGAGGTTGCTTCGATTCCTAAATTCTTTTTTAATATAAAATTTCTGGCATATCCGTCATTTATAGTTACGATTTCTCCTTTTTTTCCTAGAGATTTTACATCTTCTAATAAAATTACTTTCATTTTAAATATCTCCTTCCATTAACATACGTTTAATTGTTTCTTTTAGGCGTTTCAGTCCTTCTTCTAGTGTACAGCCCTCTAATTGTGCCCCTGCTACAGTTTGATGTCCGCCTCCGCCAAGCTGTTCCATTACGATTTGCACATTTACTTCATCGATCGAACGGGCACTAATATAGATTTTATTGTTATAATGGGTTAATACAAAAGATGCTTTAATACCTTTAATATTTAGAAGTTCATTTGCAGCCTGTGCGGCTACAATAGTAGGACTTTCTATACCATCAAACGGGCAGGCAGACAGAGCGAAATATTCTTCAAAGATTTCAGTCTGATGAATTACCTTTGCCTTAGCACGATAGTCTTCCATATCATCTCGGAACATCTTTCGGACACGAGTAATATCGGCACCATTTTTTCGAAGAAAAGCGGCAGCTTCAAAAGTACGAACCCCTGTCTTATTTACAAAGTTGTTGGTATCGATAACCATACCAGAGTAGAGTGCATCTGCTTCAATCGGACGCATCTTAATATTGTCCCCAATATACTGCAGTACCTCGGCAACCATCTCGCTGGCAGAAGAAGCATAAGGCTCGACATAAGAAAGTACGGCATTGTCAATTACTTCACTGCTCTGTCTGTGGTGATCCAATACTACAATCGTTTTTGCAATCCGCAGTATATCTGGACATTCCGTATAATTAGGACGGTTGACATCCACTACAATTACTACGGTATTATTGTCTACTTTGTCAATCGCTTCGTTTGTATTAATAAACATATCTTCTTCATATTCGGAGTTGCTTAAAAACCCGTCAATTAAAGGCTTTACAGAAGTTGTCACATCATTAATAATAATATGGCAGCGTTTTGCCATAGACTTTGCAATACGGTACATACCAATAGCGGAACCTAGACTGTCGGCATCTCCGATTTTATGTCCCATAACCAGAACACGGTCATTATTTTCCAAGATTTCCCGAAGTGCATGGGCTTTTACCCGTGCCTTTACCCGGGTGGTTTTTTCAACCTGTTTTGATTTTCCGCCGTAGTAAAGGATATTTTCTCCCACTTTTACTACTGCCTGATCCCCGCCTCTTCCCAGTGCAAGATCCATAGCAATACGAGAATATTCACAGGTTTCTGCATAAGTGGCACCGTTGACTCCCAATGCAATACTGATGGTAACAGCCATTTCATTTCCGATATTGACGTTTTTTACTTCATCTAGAAGGGCAAATCGGTTCTCCTGTAAAAGCGGCAGATACTTTTTCTGAAAAATAATAAAATATTTATCTTTTTCCATTTTTCGTACAATGCCGTCAATATCACTGATATATTTGTTGATCCGGCGATCAATTAATGCAACCAGCAGAGATTGCCGTACACTTTCTACGCTTTCTAGTGCTTCGTCATAGTTATCAATATAAATCAAACCAGCAATTAGTTTCTGTTCTTCGTTTTCTTTGGTATAACGTTTGATTTCGGTTTCGTCATACATATAAAAAGAGGTTAAAAATACACCGTTATCCGGGTACTCCAATAAGGAATGATCTTCAATCAGTTCACCGATAGCGATTTTCTTTAGTACAATCCGATACATTTTTTCATTATATTCTGACTCCACTGTCAAAGTATGTTCTGCTTCCAATTCAAAAAAATCTTTTTCAATTATTGGAAATACAGAATAGATAAATTTCTTGCGGTTGGCATCTTTTTGCAGGATTTCCTGCATTTTCTGATTGGACCAGAGAATTCTCCCCTGATCGTCTAAAATACCATAGGGCAGCTCAAATTCAGATAAAAGCTGCCGCTGTACCTGGGCATAATCTGTTGCAAAAGAAATCAGCTCATTCATCATACCTGGACGGTTTTTTAGATAAAGTGTAAGTGAGATGCCAAAATATACCAGCAAAGTAATACTCATAATTACACCACACTGTATATTAATTGTAAAAATCCATAAAGTTATAAAAAATAAAAGTATACTTAACCAAATAGGCCAAAGCAAATATGTCTTTAACTGTCCTTTTAGTTTTATTTTTTTCTTCATTGTTTTTCTCCATTTCTGATACGAAGCACTATACCCTATCATACCATGATACGAAAAAAGATACAACTTTAAGTTGATAAAAATAAAATGGAAACGTATACTATACGTTAGAGCGGCTATCCGCAGCACAGAGGGAGATGAGCAGATTGATTAAAATTGCGATATGTGATGACGATCCAAAATTTGTCGGAGCGACACAGGAATATTTGGAACAGCTTGCAAAAGAGGATTATATCGAACTAGAGATCGAGTGTTTTTTATCAGGGAATGAATTAATTCGGGAATATGAGAAAGGAGTACTGTTTGATTTGATTTATCTGGATATAGAAATGCATGGAGCAGATGGAATCGAGACAGCAAAGCAGATACGGAAAAAAGACTATCATGTACTGATTGTTTATATTTCTAGTCATGAAGAATATCTGCGGCAGCTTTTTGAAGCAGAGCCATTCCGGTTTCTGTCTAAGCCAGTGGAATATCCGGCATTTCGGACAGTATTTCGTCAGGCGGCGGAACGGATTTCAGAACAGCAGAGCAACTATTTTCATTTTAAAACCGGAAAATCCATGATAAAAATTCCCTGCAAGGAAATTCTATACTTTGAAAGTGCCGGACGAAAGATCATTGTGCATACTTTGCAGCATAGCTATGAATATTATGGCAAATTAAATGAGATTGAGGAAAATCTAAAAGAAATGCGTTTTGTACGGATTCATAAGGCTTATTTAGTAAATATTGACAATGTGGAAGCCTTTCAATATGAAAGGGTAGCGATGTCAGACGGAACAATCCTAAGCATCAGCCAGAAAAATCGACCAAGAATTCGAAGTGAATTTTGGAAGTATTACCACAATACTTCAGGGGTAAAAATAGAAGAAAAGGAAGAGTAAGGTGTGATATACGGAAAATGATAGGGAGAATATTGTTATTTTTAGTAGTAAATTTATTTTATATATTTTTAGGATATGGTTATTTTTCTATTTTTCTAAGACATCGCTATCGAAGGCGATTGCTTTTTTTAGGGGGATGGATGACATTATGGCTTTTGCTATTCGTTTTGTACTATTATTTAATCTATGGAGCAGATCGAATACAGTTCCTTAGTGCCTGCGGAATTTTTTCTATTTTGCTGGTAAGCTCTATAGTATTGGGATTTTACAATCGAATACAAGAGGATACGGACGAACAGATTCGGGATGCGATGTACCAGCAGCAGTTAGAATATTATAGCAGACAGTATGAGGATATCTCCCGTACACAGCAAGAGACCCGAAAGATACGGCATGAATTAAAAAATCAATATATTCTAATAAAGGCATTGGCAAAAAAGGGAGACTGCACGGCGATTATTGAGATGGCAAATCAGATGCACCAGGAAGTAGATGGACTGGTACGCTGCAAAACAGGAAATCTAGCAGTGGATGCTGTATTAAATTATAAAATTGCGGCGGCACAGGAAGACGGAATAAAGTTTGAACTAAATCTAAATATTCCCACTAAATTTGATACAAACGATGTCAAGCTATGTGGATTGCTGGGAAATGCAATCGATAATGCAGTGGAAGCCTGCCGCCGAATACAGGACAGAGAACGGCGGATACAGATATCCATGGTGGTGCAGAAGAAAAATTTATTTATTGAGGTAAAAAATCCCTATGATGGAGTACTTTTGCAGGACGGAAAGGGAAAGCTGGTTACTCGTAAAGCACAGGCTGTTAATCATGGATTTGGAATCTCAATTATGGAGGAATTATTGAGAAATAATTATGGAACGATGGAAACGGCCTGGGACGGAAAAGAGTTTTGCCTGCGAATGATACTCTATATGGTAATTTAAAGAAAGATTGATTTAGACATCAGCTAAAAACAAATCAGAAAGGAATAAAATCAGATGAAAAATCAGGCAAAAACAGAACATTATATAAAAGTAGAACACACGTTTTCACCAATTTATGATAAAGAGTCAGAGATACTGATTTTGGGAAGTTTTCCCTCAGTAAAGTCTAGAGAAAATCAATTTTATTATGGACATCCTCAGAATCGGTTTTGGAAAGTACTTGCTGAAATTACTAACCATACAATACCGGTTACAGTAGAAGAAAAAAAGCAGTTATTACAAAAAAATCATATTGCACTTTGGGATGTGATTCAAAGCTGTTCTATTATCGGATCGAGTGACAGTTCGATTCGAGATGTAAAAGTAAATGATTTTTCAAAGATATGGAAAACAGCTAATATTAAAAAAATATATGCGAATGGTACAAAAGCATATGAACTCTATAAAAAATATGCTTTTATACAGACAAAGAGGGAGATAGAAAAACTTCCTTCTACCAGTCCCGCTAATGCAAAATATCAGATGGAACAGCTTTGCCAGGAATGGAAAAAGATGTTTCAATAATTTCCAGATAAAAGGAATTTGACTTGACAAAAGAAACCGAGTATTTTACTATAACACTTAGTAATACTAAATACATGGAGATACTAATATGAATGAAAAATATGAAAGGCAAATGAAGAAGGGAGTATTTGATATGCTGGTTTTAAAGCTGCTAGAGCAGGAGGCAAAATATGGCTATCAGTTAATTTATGAGATGGCCGAAAAAAGCCAAAATGTATTTCAGCTAAAAGAAGGAACCTTATATCCGATTTTATATCGGTTAGAAGAGGAGAAATTTGTAGTCAGTCAGTGGAGCGAACCAGAGGGAAAGCAAGTACCAAGGAAATACTATAAAATTACAGAAGAGGGGCGAAAGGCTTTACAGGAAATTAGTCATATATGGGAGCAGATATGTACGGGAATTGCATGTATTATGGAGGATAAAGTATGACAGCAGAAAAATATGTAAGAGATATTACACAGAAGATACGATGTTCTAAAAAGAAACGGATGGAGATAAAACAGCAGTTATTATCGGATATATCTGCTGCACTGGAAAATGGAGAAGGATTAGAAGAAGTGCTAAAACGAATGGGAAGTGTAAAAGAGGTGGTAAAGGAATTTAACCAGAATCTGTCAGAACAGGAAGAAAAAGCTTATCGAAAGGGAAAGAGGAGAAGCATTTTTTTAGGGGCGTTGCTGGCGGTTATGGTACTGATTGCGGTGGGGTACTGGTATTTGCCGAAAACAGCCTTGCTGGAAGAAAGTGTTTTTAAGAAAGAAATTGTGGAAGAGCAGGTAAAGTTAGTAATACAGGAGCTGGATCAGTATCAGTTTGATTTGTTAAAAGAACATGCAATAGAAGAGATGCAGGAGGTATTGACAGAGGATACTTTTGAGCCGATTAAGAAGCAGATTGCAGAGGATTGGGGAGAAGTACAGTCGATTGGGACAGTTTATATGACGGTGGTAAAGCAGCAGGGAGAACAGTTTGTGATTACACAGACGGTAGTTGTATATCAGAATGTAAGTGTAACCTATACAATTACATTTGATAAAGATATGCAGCTGGCGGGGATTTATTTGAAATAAGTGTAATAAAAGGGGAGGGGTGTTGGGAGGGGGACGCTAGAGCGGGGAAACGATTCCTTGCTGACGTTCCGCTCTCCGAAAAGTAAGAAAGTCTAATGCCTCTGAATGTATGTACTTCCAACCGGACGAACCGGGGTGCAATTCGCCCGTGCAACGGGCTAAACACACCCCTTTTTTTGCCATTCGAGAATGGCAAAAAACCCTAGGGATCGACAGAGGCATAAGACTTTTTAACTTTTCTCCGAAGTCACGTCAGCAAGGAATCGTTTCCCCGTTCTAGCTGTTTCATCCTGCCGGTAGGTTTATTTGTTTCTAGCCTTTTTGTGAAATTGAATAGGAAATTTATTGATTTCGGAAATTAGTATAATATGCTAATATTTAGGAAAAACTGCAGGAGGAACAATGATATGTAAATTAAGGGAAGAAACAGCCAGAGTGGGGTATTGCGGTGATGTGACTTCGGAAGAAAGTTAGAAGCTCTTAAACTTCTGTCAACAACCTAGGATTTTCGGGCACTTGTGCCCGAAAAAGGGGTGTGTTTAGCCCGCTGTACGGGCGAATTGCACCCCGGTCCGTCCGGCTGGATATACATAAATTCAGAAGTTTTAGAGCTTCTCTTTCTGGAGAGCGGAACATCGCCGCAATACCCCACTCTGGCGTCCCCCTCAGAAAGAAATTATGTGTTTGACAAATAGCAATTTCTATGGTAAAATTTTAGAATCCGTGCAGCTGGGGAGTTAGCGGTGCCCTGTACCTACAATCCGCTTTAGTAGGAGTGATGTCCGGCCTAGGGGGTGTCCTTGTAGGGCTGCCCCTGATAAGTGGCGATGAAGTTTGGGTCTTACGCAACAGGAATCCATGAACCGTGTCAGGTCAGGAATGGAGCAGCACTAAGTGGAAGCTCTTGTGTGCCGTAAGGGTGCCTGGGCCGAGTTAACTGTCGGGGTAACGCTTATGAGGCATCCTCGAAGCAGGACGCACGGATTTTAGATTTATATGAATTTTTTTTAGAAAGACTTTAGAGGTTTTTTAGAAGTCAGACAAACTTTGGACACAATTGTTTTGTATGATCAATATCGTACAAAGCAAGAATGATTGCTTGTTTTACATAGAACTGCAAGTGCAGTAAATTTCATATCCTTCCTCTTTTTTGTAGGACTGATAAGAACGGAGCATAGCCGTGAATTATCAGTTCTTTTTTTGCCGAGGCATAAAAAAATTAGTGAAAATTTTGCTTGATAAAATATTGAGGTTCGGCTGGAAAAGGTTTATAATAAAAGAAGCTTAAAATAAGCAAATTATAAAAATGGAGGGAGATATCGGATGAGAGTTGGTATGTTGACAAGCGGCGGAGATTGCCAGAGTTTAAATGCAACCATGAGAGGAGTTGCGAAAGCATTATATGAAAATGTAGAGGATATTACGATTTATGGGTTCTTGGAGGGGTATAAAGGACTGATTTATGGGGAATACCGTAAGATGGCATCTTCTGATTTCTCTGGGATTTTAACAGAAGGGGGAACAATTTTAGGAAGTTCTAGACAGCCGTTTAAGCAGATGCGGGATCCGGATGAAAACGGACTAGATAAAGTAGCGGCAATGAAGCATACGTATTTTCAGCTTCGTTTAGATTGTCTGGTAGTGCTTGGCGGAAACGGGAGTCAAAAGACGGCAAATCTGTTGAGAGAAGAGGGACTGAATGTAATTGCACTTCCGAAAACGATTGATAATGATCTCTGGGGAACCGATATGACATTTGGCTTTCAAAGTGCAGTCAATATTGCAACAAATGCAATTGATTGTATTCATACCACAGCAGCTTCCCATGGACGAGTATTTATTGTAGAAGTAATGGGACATAAAGTGGGCTGGTTGACTCTGCATGCAGGAATTGCCGGAGGAGCAGATATTATTTTAATACCGGAAATACCATATAATATTGATTATGTTATCGATGCCATTAATAAGCGGAAAAAAGCAGGGAAACGGTTTACGATTCTGGCTGTGGCAGAAGGGGCAATTTCGGAAGAGGATGCAAAGCTTTCTAAGAAAGCATTTAAGGAAAAGAGAAAAGACTGGCAGTATCCAAGTGTTTCTTATGAGATTGCACATATGATTCAGGAACAGACTGGAGATGAGATTCGGATTACAGTTCCGGGACATATGCAGCGGGGAGGAGAACCTTGCCCATATGACCGTGTACTTTCTACCAGATTGGGTGCGGAGGCAGCAGAGATGATTATGGACGGCGATTTCGGAAATATGGCATGTGTAAAGAATAACGAAATTGTTCGGGTTCCGTTAAAGGATGTTGCCGGAAAGCTAAAGATGATTCAGCCGGATAGTTCGATTGTAAAAGAAGCAAAATTAATTGGAATTTGCTTTGGTGATGCTCCTGCAAAATAAGAAAGAATAAAAGAGAAAGGATGAAATATTATGTCCTATACTGCCTTATACCGAAAATTCCGTCCCGATTGTTTTGAAGATGTAAAGGGGCAGGATCATATTGTTACAACACTGAAGAATCAGATATTAGCCGATCGGATTGGACATGCTTATCTGCTCTGTGGGACACGGGGAACGGGAAAAACAACAATAGCAAAACTATTTGCAAAGGCAGTAAATTGTGAACATCCGAAAGAAGATGGAAGTCCCTGCAACCAATGCAGAAGCTGTCTGGCTGTACAGTCAGGGGCTTCCGTTAATGTAATTGAGATAGATGCTGCCTCGAATAATGGAGTAGATAATATTCGGGAAATTCGGGAAGAGGTACAGTATTCCCCGACAGAGGGGCGATTTAAGGTCTATATTATTGATGAAGTTCATATGCTCTCAATAGGGGCATTTAATGCATTGCTAAAGACATTGGAAGAACCGCCTTCTTATGTTATTTTTATTTTGGCTACAACAGAAGCACATAAGATACCAATTACCATTTTATCACGTTGTCAGAGGTATGATTTTAAACGAATTTCTATCTCAACGATTACAAGCCGTCTGATGGAGCTAATGGAGATAGAACAGATAAACGTGGAGGAAAAAGCCATCCGTTATATCGCAAAGGCAGCGGATGGCTCTTTTCGTGATGCATTGAGTTTGTTAGACCAATGTCTTGCTTTTTATATGAATCAGGATTTAACATATGAGAAAGTTTTAGAAGTGCTTGGAGCAGTGGATATAGAAGTATTTAGCAGACTTTTGCAGAAAATCATTGCAGATGATACACTGGGGTGTATTCGGCTGCTGGAAGAACTGATTGTGGCGGGAAGAGAACTTGGTCAATTTACAGTTGATTTTACTTGGTATATGCGGAATTTATTGTTGGTACAGACAGCAGAAGAGGTGGAAGATGTACTAGATGTATCGGCAGAGAGCCGGATGAGATTGGAAGAAGAGGCAAAATTAATTGATCCAGAAGTATTGATGCGTTATATTCGAATCTTTTCCGAATTGACAGGACAGATAAAATATTCTTCACAAAAACGAGTGCTGATAGAAATTGCATTGATTAAATTGACAAGACCCGCGATGGAGACCAATTATGATTCGATTTTAAATCGGCTTTCCATTATTGAGAAAAAATTAGAGGAAGGAATTGCCGTAACAGCACAGAGTAAATTAGTTGAAGTCTCTGTTAAGGAAAAGTTAAATAAGCAGGAGGAGTTAGAGAAAAAGGAACTGCAGAAAGCAGTACCGGAAGAGGTACAGAGGGCGGTTGATGCTATGCCGCAGGTTATTCAAAAACTTCCGGCTCCAATGGCAGTTTATCTGAAAACAGCACGTTTTCAGGCAGGAGGAGAAAATCGGCTTTTGGTTGTGGTTATGGATGAAGTGGCGGAAGGATTTTTGAATAAACAGGAAAAAAGAGAACAGTTAGAAGAGGTTCTTTCTAATCAGACGGGAAAAAAGATACAAGTTGATATTAAGTTAATCTGTGAGGAGGATGAGCGGAAGCATATCTTTTTGACAGCACAAAAAAATATTGGGATAGATATTCAGGAGGAAATTTAGGTATGGCAAAACATGGCGGCTTTCCAGGCGGTATGCCGGGAAATATGAATAATTTAATGAAACAGGCACAGAAAATGCAGCGTCAAATGGAGGAGACGCAGAAGGCATTAGAGGAGAAAGAATATACGGCTAAGGCGGGAGGCGGTGCAGTAGAAGTTACTATTTCTGGAAAAAAGGAAATAACAAAGGTAAAGCTGTCTCCAGAAGTAGTCGATCCAGATGATATTGAGATGCTAGAAGACTTAATTGTAGCAGCTACCAATGAAGCCATTCGCCAATGTGAAGAAGACAGTCAAAGTTCCATGGCGAAAGTAACCGGCGGGTTGGGCGGACTTGGCGGTGGGTTGTTTTAATTATGGATTATTACAGCAATCAAATTACAAAATTAATAGAAACGTTATCGTCTCTTCCAGGAATCGGGACGAAATCGGCACAGAGACTTGCTTTTCATATTATTGATATGCCTTTGGAGCAGGTTAATACATTGGTAACAGCAATTACGGAGGCAAAGAAAAATATACAGTATTGTAAAAAATGTTTTACTTTAACGGATCAAGAGTTTTGTCCGATTTGCAGCAGTACAAAACGGAATTCAAGAGTGATTATGGTAGTAGAGAATCCAAGGGATTTGGCTGCTTATGAAAAGACAGGGAAGTATGAAGGGCTTTATCATGTACTGCATGGTGCAATTTCTCCTATGCTTGGGATTGGACCAAATGATATTAAATTAAAAGAGCTGATGAAGCGGTTGTCAGAGGAAACGGTAGAAGAAGTCATTATTGCTACAAATTCCAGTTTAGAAGGAGAGACAACGGCGATGTATATCAGTAAGTTGGTAAAGCCTACAGGTATTAGGGTAACTCGAATCGCCAGCGGTGTGCCGGTTGGAGGGGATTTAGAGTATATTGATGAGGTGACTCTTCTGCGTGCCTTAGATGGGCGGGTGGAATTGTAGTGTAGAGAGTAATAAAAATTCGGCGGGATAAAAATAAAAGGGATGGGCTGTTACGTTTGTGCAACAGCCCGTTTTATGTGATAAAATTTAGAAAAGGGATATTCAGTGAAAAACAGAGCGAATCCATCCATTTAGATTAAAAATCATTTTTCCGTCTACATCATCTAGTTTTACGGTTCCGAAAGCTCGGCTGTCATTGCTGTGGTTTCGGTTATCTCCTAGTACAAAGATTTCATCTTCTGGTACAGTGAGGGAGAGATCGCCGTTGAAATCAGGTTCATTGATATAGGTTTCATTTAGGGGAGTTCCGTTTACGGTTACAGTACTGTCTTTGATTATAATTTCATCTCCGGCGATGCCGATTACACGTTTTACATATTTGTTATTTTCCATATCATGTGAGTCAAAGACAACGATATCATTGCGATCAATATCGCCGAGTTTCCAAAGCAGAAGCTTGTCGTTGTCATGCAGGGTTGGAAACATGGAGCGACCGTCTACAATGCTTGGCTGTATAAAGATCAATAGAACAAAGGTCAGAACTAATGCTGTGCCTACTACCTCTACTAGGTCAATAAGTAGACCTTTTAGGGAGGGCTTTTCTTCTGGGGTTTCTTCTTTTGGGATTGCCGCATTTTTACTTTTATCTTTGAATAACATATACTACCTCTCTTTTTTATTTTGTTGGATGGTGTAACAGAAACATATTTCATTATAACACAAGATAGGGATTCTGTACTAGAAAATTTGTAAAGATTTTTCAAAAAAGAAGATGGGATAGAAAATTATAGGGGATTGTGGAAATGGATGTTGGGTGAAGGGGATTGGGAGGGGGACGCTAGAGTGGGAAAGCCATACCTTGCTGCTGTTCCGCTCTCCAGAAAGTAGAAAAGTCTAATGCCTCTGAATTTATATGTATCCAGCCGGACGGACCGGGGTGCAATTCGCCCGTGTAACGGGCTAAACACACCCCTTTTTTTGCCATTCGAGAATGGCAAAAAATCCTAGGGATCGACAGAGGCATAAGACTTTCTAACTTTCCTCCGAAGTCACAGCAGCAAGGTATGGCTTTCCCACTCTAGCTGTTTGATCCTGCCGATAGAGTTGTTTATTTTTTGCTTTTTAAAGAAGAATCGAAAACGATAGAATTATTTTTTTGTAAGATGATTATGATTATGGAAATATAAGTTTATTGGTTGGGGGGTTAGAATAGAATGTTTGGGAAACAGGAAAGGAGATAGCATATAAGTAGATTTTGGGAAGAAACAACCAGAGTGCGGTATTGCGGCAATGTGACTTCGGAAGAAAGTTAGAAGTTCTTAAACTTTTGTTGATTCAATAGGATTTGAGGGCACTTGTGCCCGAAAAAGGGGTGTGTTTAGCCCGTTGCACGGGCGAATTGCACCCCGGTCCGTCCGGTCGGGTGTGCTTGAATTCAAAAG
>CAJUEI010000003.1 GCA_910585255.1 uncultured Lachnospiraceae bacterium | reverse complement strand
AAATTTTTTATTATCTATTGGATTTTTAAACCATATTCAACAGATAACTCCTAATTATCTTACTTTTATATATTATAACATATTTTTTTACTTATTCTATCTCTTTTGCTGATTTTTTATATCCATTTAACTTCTTTTTAATTATTTGCATCAAAAAATTACTCCTAGTTTCATTTTTTCTATATTTTTGATAAAATAATAAAAAATAAAAAGGAGATTTTACTTATGAATAACGTACAAACAATTATCGATCAATACTTAGACTTCTGTCAATACCAAAAAAGACTAAATACAAAAACACTAAAAGCTTATCGTATTGATTTAAAACAATTTTCTTCTCAACTAACAATCCTTTCTTTCTCCGCCGTTACATCCGATATCTTGGAATCTTATATTTCTACACTGCACAAAACTTATCAACCTAAAACAGTAAAACGAAAAATTGCATCTATAAAAGCTCTTTTTCATTATCTGGAATACAAAAATATAATTCAAATAAACCCTTTTAATAAAATTCTACTAAAATTTCGTGAACCGATTCGCTTGCCAAAAATAATTCCGCTACATACAATAGAAACCTTCTTATCTGTTATGTATACACAAAAGCAAACCGTTTCTACTCCTCTTCAGAAAAAATGTATCATTCGTGATATCGCAGTAATTGAGTTACTATTTGCTACTGGAATAAGAATATCCGAATTATGTTCCTTAAAACCATCTAATATCAATTTATATGAGCAAAATATTCTTATTTATGGAAAAGGTTCAAAAGAACGCAGATTACAGATTGGAAATGATGATACTATTCATGCCCTTAAAGAATATCAATCTACATATCAGCAAGAAATACAAGACTGTGGCTATTTCTTTGTAAATAGACTGCATCACCGCCTATCAGAACAATCTGTCCGGGAAATGATAAATAAATATACCTCTCTTGCTGCAATCAATTTACATATTACACCACATATGTTTCGCCACTCCTTTGCTACTTACCTATTAGAAGCTGATGTAGATATCCGTTATATTCAAGAAATGCTTGGACACAGTTCTATCAGTGTAACACAAATTTATACTCATGTAGCTATGGCTAAACAAAAAGATATATTAACCACAAAACATCCTCGAAAAAATTTCAAACTATAATATTGATATTTTTAAATCCCTGCATCTTTATTTTTTAAATAATATGCAGGGATTTTCTATTATTTTCCTTTACTTTTTTTATATGTTTCTATTATACATTGATGCTCTTTTGTTTTCTTACTATAATTAATTCCAACAAGCAAAATTTCTCCTGTATAATTTTCCAATGCCGAAATATATGCTTTTTCCTTTATCTGCTGAATCGCTCCATTAACAGAATGATTCCACTTCAATTCTATCACTATTGCTGGTTTATCTGACTGTTTACGTGGAAGCAACACTATATCTGCAAATCCTTTTCCTGTAGGAAACTCTCTTATAAATATATAATCTTTTTTCGCACTAAAATAAGCAAGTGTTATTACACAACTTAAAGAATTCTCGTCATTATAAGATAAAACAGAAGTTTGTTCCACATGAACTTTATTTAATATGCTTGTTACTATATTTGTATCATGACGTAAGGTTGCTTCTAATAATTTTTCTGAATATTGTAACATATCCGCTAATATTCCCCATCCACTTTCTCCTTCTATCACATTCTTAAACTCCTCTCCAATTTCTTGATTAGGAATACAAACTTCTTGTGTTTCTTCATCAAAAGAGAGATAACCTAAATGTACCAAAAGTGTAAAAATATCATCTTTACTTTCAAAACTTGTCATATCATTCTGAAATTTTCTTGAATTAATTTTACATTTTCCTCCTCCTAATAAAGTTATCACAGAGTTTTTTAAATCAGAAAAATTCATATCAATATAAATCTTAAGTGCCTCATAAGTTTCTGTATTATTCCAATAACTATGAATTTCCTCTTCCATAATAGCATCCACTATTGATTTAGGATTATAGATATGAATACCTTGTCTTAAATGATATCCATCATACCAACGTTTCATATCTTCAAAATTCATGGAAAAAGTATAACATAATTCCTTTACTTCCTCCTCTGTAAAACCAACATATTTTGCTAATTTTTTTGGTGCTGTCATAGAAAACTCATCAAAAATATTAAGTGCAGAATGTGTTCCATACTTTTTTATAGGTAAAATACCTGTCATATACACTAATTTTACATAAGTCCGATCTTTAAATAAATCTTGTAGAAAATCTAAATATTTTTTTTGAACTTGTACATTTTCTTTTGCTTCACGAAAAATGCAGTCCCATTCATCCACAATAAATATAAATCCTTTTTTTAATCTGCTCTCTTTTGTAAAAATAGTAGTAAGTGCAAGTGGTAAAGTTGTAATGGAATCATTTAAAAATTCTTTATAGTTCTCTTTTATCTCTTCTAAAACTTGTCCTTCTATTGTATCAACTAAATTTTCTATCTTATCAGCTGTATGTATCAATTGCCGAATATTTAAAAAAATTACATCATATTGATTAAGATGTTGTTCAAAAGAAATCTCTTTTGCTATACTGAACCTTTTAAACAATTCCTTGGAATCACATTCTCTATCATAATAAGCACAAAGCATATTTGCTGCCATAGACTTTCCAAATCTACGTGGTCTGCTTACACACAAAAATCTCTTCTCTTGTCCTAATCTTTTATTAACAAAAGAAATCATTTCTGTCTTATCTACATATATCTCACTAGCAATTGAAATTTGAAACGCTTCATTTCCTGGATTCAGATAAATTCCCATAAATTCCTCCTTTTATTTTTCCAAAATCCAAAACCTTAACTCACTCTATATCTCAACAAACTAATCATTCGAACAAAAAATTTATCATATTTTTAGGACAAATACTTTTATATAAAAACATTATATTATCAATTTTTTAGATTTTCTTTAAAAGAAAAAACCTTTAATAATACCAATTTTACAAATAGTATTGATAGAATTTTTCTAAAATAATTAGTTAAAATAAAGATTATTATTTTTAATCCTTATTATAACACAAATTTAAAAAATGATACAACATGTATTATATAAACGATAAACTTATAAAATTACAAAAGTGTTAAATTGCTCTTCTGTATACGATCTTTAAGATAAAAATTTCAATATTTCAAAAAACTTATTCTGAAAATACGATAAAAAATGGTGATTTTATAAAAAATTTAGTTTATAAGTTTGTCCTATATAAACAAGGACAAAACCTTAAAATCGATTTTGCCCTTGTTTATATAATACATTTTCTAAATATATTATTAATTACATGTCTTTTTAGTCTATTTCTTTTGTTTACTAATTTCATACGAAAACTATTCTGATTTCAATCCACCCACTACAAAAATTTTTTCTAAGCTACTATATTTAAAACTTTATAATAAAAAATTATATTCTTATATATTTTGAAATTGAGATAAATTAATTTTTATTATAAAATCAATCATAATTCTTATCCAATTAAATTAAAAACTTATCCCGTTTACTATAAAAAGGTCTTAATTTCTGCACTACATACAATCTCTCCATTAACCATTCCTTTTGCTTCTCCTTTTGCAACATTATGCTTAAAGGAAAGTAATTTTGCTGACATTATTAAGCTATGATTTTTTTCTCCTGGTTTTACTTCTTTATAAAATCGTACTTTCTCAAACCCAACCAATTTAGGAATTATCTCACTATAATCATTTAAAACCAAAAAACTCAATGAAAAAAGCTGTGCCAATGCTTCTAATTGATAAGTTCCAGGCATAATAGGATATTCTGGATAATGTCCTTTCCAAAATTCCTCTTTTCCATCTAATATTTTAAATCCTTCTGCACTAACACCAGGAATTACTGTTGCTCCATCTAGCATTAAAACAGGATATCTAATTTTTATATATTTTTTAATTCCCTCTATATCTAATTTTATCTCCTCCATCTTTTCTCCCAACTTAAACTATTTTTTATCTATTAATCAAACACTTATAATTCTAAATATTTACAAACATCTCCCCATACTTGTTTTAAAATTTCTTCAACTGACATTTCCTCTTTTATCAAACCCGCACATTGTCCTGCCATAAAAAGACCTTGACTGCTGTCTCCATTCTTAGCTGCTTTTTTTAAAGCATCTTTTAACATCCATCCTGGATTTTCCCTACCACGAAATTCTGCCTCTAAATATTGTCCCGTCAATAAACTCTTTACTGCCCTAATATTATCCTGATCATTTTGTGTAGTATTTAATACAACAGTTGAAATATCTTTTGCCCTTAAAAGTAATTCCTTGTAATTTTTATGAGCTGGACTTTCACTTGATACAAGAAACCGTGTTCCCATCTGAACGGCACAAGCTCCAAGAATAAAAGAAGCAGCTGCTCCACGCCCATCAGCGATTCCACCAGCTGCTATAACAGGAATATCTACTGCATCTACAACTTGCGGTATTAAACACATAGTATTTGTATTTCCAATATGACCACCTGATTCACTTCCTTCAGCTATTACTGCGTCCGCACCATATCTAGCCATTCTTTTTGCCAATGCTACAGAAGCAACTACAGGAATCACTTTCGCTCCATATCCCTTTAATTCAGAAATATATTTTTCAGGATTTCCCGCTCCTGTAACAACAATAGGCACTTTCTGATCTTTTAAAATACAAATAATCTCTTCTACATTATCACTTTTTAATGCAATATTAACTGCATAACTTTTTTTAGTACACTTCTTTAATTCATTAATTTCATATTCTAGCTGCTCTGATTTCAATCCACCTGCTGCAAGAATTCCTAATCCACCATATTCAGAAACTGCTGCCGCCAATTTATAATTAGCAATATAAGCCATTGCCCCTTGTAAAATAGGAATATCAATTTGAAGCATAGAACAAATTCTCTTAATTTTATCTTGAATTTCTTTCATCATTATAATTTCCTTTAATATACCAATTTTTATAAACTTTTTATACAACCACAAAATCAAAACAGCTTATCCTAATCTTAAGGTACATAAGCATATAATTTTTTATATTTATGAAAAACAACATAATTTGGATTTGCATCCAATATAATCTTTTCAAGCACTTCCGGATCATCTAGCATATGATATTCACATATAGCCAATTTAGGAGAATATTTTCTCAAAGTCTCTTGTGCCCCTCTAAGCATATCTCGCTCTGCCCCTTCAATATCAGCTTTTATAAAATCTACTTTATCTAATTTATATTCTTTTACAAATTCATCTATTGTTATCATATCAACTAATTGAAAGTTTTCAGGAGCACCAAATTTTACTGGATTATGTCCAATTTCTCCATCCTCCCATACAATCCGATTATTACAATTAAGATCCTCATCCATAGAAAATCTAACCTTACCTACAAATGCTCCTATCGCTTTCTTTACCAATTCTATGTTATTGTATTTTTTACAAATTTGATTGATATAATGATAAGTAGATGGCACACATTCAAATGCATATGATTTTGCACATCGATTAGCTGCTATAATTGAAAAAAGTCCCATATTGCTTCCACAATCTATAACAATATCATTTTCCTGCAACAGAACAGGAGATACTTCATATGATCCCTCCCAACTACAAGATAAATCCTTATATATAGTTGGAAGAATAATATCCCCACACGACATATAAAAAGCCAATGAATAAGATAGTTCTGCTTTAAACGGATTAATAAATTCCATTTCCTTTAGCTTTATAAAATCTCCGCTCAAATCAACCCCTCTTTGTAAAAAATAATTTCTATAAAAATATTCATATACTTTACAAATATCTTGTGATGAATTAATTTGGCAAATCACATTTTCCAGTTGCCTCTTCAACCCCTCTAAAATAGAGTCTACCCCCCCACATACAGTCATTAAGATTTTGTCCAAATTCTTTTCTTTAGAATTTAAATACTCTGACAATTCAAATACTGGAATTCCATCTATTTCAGTTACTTTCTTATGTCCAGTACTACAAATAAAGCAAGAAACTTTTTGATTTAATATATCTAGCACCCGCTTTAACATTCTTCCATTTTCACCTGGTCCATAAATAATATAACTTTGCGTTTTATCCATTGAAAAAGTTATTTCTGATAATTCTAACACCGTATTCCCATCCTCTCTAATCATTACTTCATATAACAATACCATTTCCCTTACTATTTATTACTTTTAGGTGTATATTGCTGTAAAATTTCTGGGATACAAATTTTAAATTCTGCTTCACATACCAATTTTCCATCTACATATCCCCGTGCAGGTCCAATTCCAATTCCACGTTTCCATGAATTCAATTCTGCTTCTATCTCTAATCTATCTCCTGGTAATACCCTTTGATAAAATTTTAAATTATTTGCCCCTAGAATATTAGTAATTTTTCCTTTATTTCCAGGTAATGTTAGAAATAATAAAATAAATACATGAGATAATGCTTCTATTTGAAGCATCCCTGGCATATTCGGACACCCTTCAAAATGACAGGGAAAAAACCATTCATTAAATGTAAGATTTTTATATCCCTTTGCATACTTTCCCGGAACAATTTCTGTTACTTTATCAATTAATAAATATGGATAACGATTCGCTTCATATTCCTGAATCTGAACAATATCCAAACTCAACTTTTCCTCCATACCATTTCCTCCTACTTATCTAAAAATTTCTGCCGCACTTACAGGATTTTGAGTTGATATATCTCCACTCATATATTTTTTCACAAAATCTTTGTCTTCCCCGGCTAAACATTTATCCGAATATTCAGAAAACGCATCCAATGAAAATGTATAATTTACAATCTCTTCTAAACTCATTTCATAAATATTTCCTAATTTTATATGAATAAATGGACATGGCAAAACGTCTCCCCAAGGAGTAATGTATAAAATATTTCCTGCATTACATCCCAATATTTTTTCTTGTTTCCGATCAAAAGGATCCCATATATCCCTTATCATATTGGGATACTTTTTTCTCAACTGTTCAATATGTTTTGTATCTTCCTCTGTCAGCATAATATCATAATTATTTTTCCAGCATCCAGCCGGAACAGCTGCGTTTAAAATTGATTTAAAACCATTTTCATAGGAATAAGCAAGTTGTTCTTCTAATTCTTTTGAGAAGGCATTGTAATGACCTATTGTAATATTCATAAAAGGTTCCATTCCTTCTTCTTTTACATACTTTAATGCATGAATTGCCCTATCAAATGCTCCACTTTTTCCTCGAAAAGAATCATGTTCTTTTGCATCTAAGCCATCAATGCTGACAGATACCCTGTCAATTCCTGCCTGAGCTAATCGATGTGCCATATTTTGATCTAGAAAATACCCATTCGTTGTTAAATAAATATAAAATCTTTCTGCTCCTACTGCTTTTACCAAATCAAAAAATTGTTCAGGACGAATCAATAATTCTCCTCCCTGTAAATCAAACTCATAAAATCCTAAGGTATCTGCTTCATCCGCTAATTTCGTTATCATTTCCATTGGCATATGTTTTAATGTATTAATTCCTTCTGGTGCTTTTGTAAAACAATGCTGACATTTAAAATTACATGCATTATCATAACTTAAATCAATAATTCTTGGTGCTGTTCCAATTTTCCCGCCATTTTCTTTTACAGCCTTATGAAAATTGTGAAGTTTTTGAAGCACTCTTTTTTTATCTACGTAACCCATATTTTTACTCACCTATCTCGCTTACTATTTTTTCTGCAATCTGCTTTGCCGTCAATCCACACTGCTTTAACACGGTCTCATAGTCACTAGAATGTGGATAAAAATCTTGAATTCCCATGAAAAGCTGCCTTGGTTTTCTTCTCTTTTGTATCATATACTCTGCTACAGCGGAACCTAATCCTCCAATTACGCTATGTTCTTCTATGGTAATTAATAATGGATAATCTATAACAGAATCCAATAACTCTGTATCTAATGGTTTTATCGTATGAAAATCAATAACTTTACAGGATATACCCCTTTCTTGTAAAATATCTGCTGCTGTTAAAGCCTGAGCCACCATAGTACCATTTGCCAATATTACAATATCCTGTCCTTCTCTTAAAATATTTGCTTTTCCTATTGAAAATGAAAAGTCTTCCTTATATATAATTGGAAGATTTTTTCCCTCAATCAAACGAACATATATTGATTTATGATAATTAACAGCATATTCAAATGTTTTTACAATCTCAGCACCATCTGCAGGTGTCACAACTGCAATATTAGGAATAGAGCGTAAAATAGCTGCATCTTCAAAACAACAGTGTGTATTTCCTAAATAACAATGATATAATCCGCTTGAAAGTCCAACCATAATAACAGGCAGACCCATATATCCTTGATTTACTCGAATCTGCTCTAAACACCTCATAGATTGAAATGGTGCAAATGTTGTTGTAACCACACAATATCCTTCTTTTGAAAGAGCTGTCGCAATTCCCATCATATTTTGTTCTGCAATACCCACATCAATAAATTGCTCTGGAAACATCTTTTTATAACGTTCTAATCCTGCTGAAGTAGATACATCTGCAGTAAGTACTATCATATTTGGATTTGTCTTCGCTAATTCCACCATAGTCATTCCAAATGTAGGTCGTGCTCCTACCGTAGACCATTTTTTAACATTTTTTGCTGTTATTTCCATAATAGCTATCCTCCAGCTCTTTTAATGCTGCTTCATATTGTGATTCTGTCATTACTGCATGATGCCAGGAATTATTATTTTCTGAAAAATGAAATCCTTTTCCTTTTATCGTATTAGCAATAATAATTGATGGTTTTTTATTTACTGGTATTTCATGAAATACATGACACAATTCTTTCACATTATGCCCATTCACTTCATAAGAATTCCATCCAAATATCTCATATTTCTTTCTTAAATCACCATGTGCCATAATTTCTTCTGTATCCCCGCCAAGTTGTAGACGATTCCGATCTATAATCACACATAAATTATCTAACTGAAACTGAACTGCAGACATAGCAGCTTCCCATATGGAACCTTCATCTGCTTCTCCATCACCGATTAATATATAAGTTTTATAGTTTTTTCCTTTCTTTTTAGCTGACAATGCTGTTCCTATTCCAAGGGAAACTCCCATACCAAGGCTTCCGTTTGTAAATTCGATTCCATATTTAGGAGTATAAACAGGATGACCCATTAAATAAGAATTCTCTTGTTCAAATTTTTTCAGCTCTTCTAAAGGGATATAACCAACTTCTGCTAATGCCGCATAATATCCAATTACACCATGACCTTTACTCATAATAAATCTATCTCTGTCTTCCCAAACAGGATTCTCCCTATCCAATTTTAATATCTCTGCATATAAAACTGCCAAAATATCAATTACAGACATACCACCACCAAAATGAACTGCATGATTCCCAGATGCATATGACATAGTTAGAGCATGCTTTCTCATATGAAAAGCAAATTCACTTATCTTATTGATCGTTTTCTCATCCAAAACTACATTCCTCCGTCCACACGCCATACCTGTCCTGTTACATAAGATGCTGCATCAGATGCAAGAAATTCTACCACATTTGCAACTTCCTCTGCTTTTCCTATACGTCCCATACAAGTATTTTCTAATTCAAGTTTCATAATAGAATCGGGAGTATAATTTCTTGCCATATCTGTATCAATTAATCCTGGAGCAATAGCATTTACTCGAATTCCATTTTTACCCAATTCTTTTGCCATTGTTCTAGTAGTAGAAATAATGGATGCCTTTGTAGCATTATAAGCAGTTCTGCCTGGATTTCCATCTATTCCGCCACTTGATGCAATATTTACAATACTTCCTTTATGTTGTTTTAACATAAGCTTTAAAATATATTGCGTAAACTGTATTTGGTTAAAATAATTAATTGCAAATAATTCCTTCATTTTACTTATTCCGGTCATTTGAAAATTTGCACTATACACACAGCCTGCTACATTTACTAAAATATCAATAGGAACAGACGCCTTTTTAATCTGTAAAAATGCTTCTTTTATCTGATTTTCATCCTGTAAATCAAAATAAACAGACATAATTTTTCTATTTGTCTGAATCTGAAGTTGTGTTACCCACTCTTCAAATTCATCTGTTCTGGTTCTTGCACACACAAATAGATCAGCCCCACACTGTGCTAATTTTTCTGCTACTGCACGCCCAATTCCTCTGCTTGTTCCTGTTACAACAGCATACTTATCTTTAATCATCTCTGTTTATTCCTCAATCTTTATATTATATTTTTTAAGGATCTTTATTCCTGCCTCAAATGAATTAAAGTCAACAATATCATCCGTATCCATAGAAATGTTAAATACTTCTTCCAATTCAGCAACTAATTCCATATGCCCTACTGAATCCCATTCCATTACAGATTGATATGTCAACTCCTTTGTTACCTTATCTCCATCAATGCCAAGCCCTGTTTTAAATGCTTCTACATATTTTTCATAATTTGTCATTTTAATCTTCCTCCTGAAATTATAATTTGAATCCTTTCAAACCTTGGAAATAACTACTTTTTTCATATTTTATAGTTTCGTAAAAAGTGTACTTTTTCCAAAACTATAAAATATAAAATTATATTCTTTATAAACACAAATTTAAACAATATTTTTGCTAAAAAGGTTAATGATGCTCTTGATTTTTTTTAAATTTTATATTAAAATTATACAAGTACAAGTTTTGGAAAAAGTACACTTTTCTCGAAACCATAAAATATTTTTTAACAAATCTAAAAAAATTTTATAAGCATATCAAAAATAAAATTTAATAAAAATACACATAATAATAAAATTAAGATTATTATAAATAAAAAGGATAAAATCACTATGAAAAATAATGAAATTCTAACTAATTTAGGGATAATAGACATTCAAAATTCCCAACAAAACAGATATCCTCTATTATTCATTGATAAAATAATAGCAATCGAACCAGGAAAAACGGCACATGGTATAAAAAATTTTAGTTATAATGAATGGTATTTTCCTGCACATTTCGCAGATGATCCCAATGTTCCAGGTTTTATTCAGATAGAATGTCTTGCCCAAACATTTATTATGACTTTTTTATGTATGGATGAATATAAAGGGAAAAAAACAAGTTTTGTAAGTGCCAATAATATAAAATTTAAACGTAAAATTATTCCAGGAGATCAACTTGATATTTATGCAGAACTTTTGTCCTTCCGAAGAGGTATTGCTAAAGGATATGTAAAAAGTTTTGTTAATGATGAAGAAGCTTGTTCAGCAGAATTCGTAATAGCTATTCCAGATATTTTAAATTCTTTTAAACCAAAAAAATAAAAAAACTAATTCATATAGAAAGGAATATATAATGATTAGAGTAGCCGATTATATCATAGAAAGACTTTATGAAGAAGGAGTAAAAAATATCTTTTCTATTACAGGAAGAGGAATACTGTATTTATCAGATGCAGTAGCAAAATTTGAAAAAATTAAAAATATTTCTATGCATCATGAACAGGCTGCCGCCTTTGCTGCAACCGCTAATGCTCAATATACTGAAAAAATTGGTGCTTGTCTTGTATCTACAGGTTGTGCATCTACGAATACAATCACAGGCGTATTGGAAGCTTGGCAAGATGGAATACCTTGTATCTTTATTTCCGGACAAAATATATTAAATGAAACTGTAAATTACACAAAAATACCTATTCGAACATACGGTTCACAAGAAACAAATATTATTCCAATTGTTAAGTCAATTACAAAATATGCAACTATGATTACCTCTGCTGAGCAAATTGCATATGAATTAGATAAAGCTTTTTATTATGCAAATTCAGAAAGAAAAGGACCTGTTTGGATAGACATTCCAATTAATATTCAAAATATGAGAATTGAACCAGAAAAACTAGAACGATATATCCCTGAAGAAAAAAAAGAAAATTTTAATTACCTAGATACAAATATAGAAGAAATCTGCCAAGCAATTAATACTGCAAAAAGACCTATTTTATTAATTGGCAGTGGAGTAAGAACCTCAAATTCTAAAGAATTATTTTATAAATTTGTAGAAAAAACTAAAATACCTGTTACCTATTCACATACAGCTACAGATTTATATGGATTAGAAAATCCTTTATCAATTGGAACTGTAGGTAGTTTATGTGGAACAAGGGCAGGAAATTTTGCTGTACAAAATTCCGATTTATTACTTATTCTAGGATGTCGTTTATCTTCTATGACAACTGGCGAAGAATATGAAAAATTTGCACGTGCTGCTAAAATCATTGTTATTGATATTGATAAAATAGAACATTCCAAAAGATCTGTTCAAATTGATAAACTGCTGATTGTAGATATAAAATATTTCCTTACATCTATATTAGATAAAAAAATAAAAACTACATCAATAGAATGGCAAGAAAAATGTCTCCATTGGAAAAATATCTTTCCAAAATGTGAAGATAAATATAAAAATCAATCAAAAGTAGATCTTTATCGTTTAGCGGAAGGTTTTACTAATACTTTACCTGAAAATTCTGTATTTTTATGCGATGCTGGACTAGAGGAACTTATTCTTCCATCTAATATCTCATTTAAAAAAAATATGAGATGTATTCATTCTCCTATGCAAGGTGCCATGGGATTTGCACTTCCTGGAACAATTGGTATTGCTTCAACTGGCAATAAAAATGTAATAGCTGTAATTGGTGATGGTTCTATTATGATGAATCTCCAAGAATTAGAAACCATCCGTTATCATCAATTTCCTATAAAAATATTTGTTATTAATAATAATATATACTCCATTATACGAAAAAGACAACAAGATCTTTTCAGAACTCGAACAATTGGTACAGACTCCAATAATGGTGTTAGTTGTCCTAACTTCAAGAAAATCGCTGAATGTTTCGATATGACTTATATCAAAATAGAAACCAGTAAAAATCTAGAAGAACAATTATCCAGTATTCTGCAATTAGATTCTTCTGTACTTTGTGAAATTATAGGGGTAGAAAATCAAGAATATATTTGTAATTCATATGCTAGAAACCAATCTAAAAAGATTGTACGTAGACCACTTGAAGATCAGGCTCCTTTTTTAGATAGAGAACTATTTCTATCAGAAATGATAATAGAACCCATTGATCAATAAGAAAGGAGGTTACAAAAATGACAGAATGTGTATTCCTAGATAAAAGAAAAATTGGTAACTCTTATTCTCCTTATATTGTAGCTGAAGTAAATACCAGTCACAATGGAAGTGTAGAAACAGCTAAAAAGATGATTGATGAAATTAAACAAGCTGGCTGTGATTGTGTAAAATTTCAATCTTGGTCCTCTAAAACCCTTTATTCTAAAAGCTATTATAAAGAAAACCCTATAGCAGAACGTTTTGTAAAAAAATTTGCTTTCTCTAATGAACAACTTTTAGAAGTTGCCAAATATAGTAAAGAGAAAAAAATTGCATTTGCATCCACTCCATACTCTGAAAAAGAAGTAGATTTTCTTTTAGAATACTGTGATGTACCATATATTAAGATAGCTTCTATGGACTTAAATAATTATCCTTTTCTTAAATATATAGCAAAAACAAAAGCTCCTATTGTTTTATCTACTGGAATGGGTAGTTTAGAAGAAATACGTGCAGCAATTAAAACAATAGAAGATGCTGATAATTATAATATTTGTATTTTACATTGTACTTCCATTTATCCAACAACAAAAGATAAAATTTATCTAAAAAATATTTTGGGGCTAAAAAAATATTTTCCTAATTATCCAATTGGTTTTTCCGATCATTCCCTTGGAATAGAATTAGCTCCCGCCTCTATTGCTTTAGGAGCAAGCTTAATAGAAAAACACTTTACTTTAGATCGTTCTAAAATTGGTATGGATAACCAGATGGCAATAGAAAAAGAAGAAATGAAGCAATTAGTAAAAAATTGTCACTCTGTGTCAATTGCCTTAGGAAGTGAAGAAAGATGTGTTTCTTCTGAAGAATTAGAACAAAGGTTAAAAATGCGGAGAAGTATCGTAAGCAAAAGAAATCTAAAAGCTGGGACAATACTTTCAGAAGACGATCTCGATCTAAAACGCCCTGGCACCGGTTTAAGTCCTGATAAAATTGAATGGCTTATAGGTAAAAAGCTATTAATTGATGTAGAAGAAGATACCTTAATCCAAGAAAATGCCATTGCTAACGAAATATAATTAATTATATAAAATTGAAAGAGAGGAACTTAATTATGACTAATAGGGAAAAATATGATGCAGCTTTTATGGAAACATTTGCAATTGAAAAAAATAAACTAACTGGCTTAGAGTATATGAGTATTCCAGAATGGGATTCTGTCGGTCATATGTCCTTAATTGCAGAATTAGAAGACAGTTTTGAAATTACAATGGATACTGACGATATTATTGATCTCAGTTCCTATGAAAAAGGAATTGAAATTCTTAAAGAAACATATAAAATAGAAATTTAATGGAATTATATTAACAATAAGTTACTGTATTTCACATAACACATTATAAAAATATTTTTCTAAAAGCCTAGACTCTCTGTTAAAGAGTCTAGGCTTTTAATAAAAATGTTAAAATTATTCTTATTTATTTTTATTGATTAAATCTTATCCTCTATTAAAATCTAAACCATTGATAACCAAAATTATCCAATATCATAAGATTTAAAATTTTCACTTTTAGGTGGAAAATCATTTGTATCTAATCTCAGTAGCACAAATTGGTTATCTCTTTCCAAATCTGCTACCTTTACATCTGTAGATAAGCCAAGCAAACACCCTTTCCCTTGAATCCATTCTATTACCTTTTCACTGTAAGATCCATATGGATAATTAATTACCCACTGCTTTCTATCAACCAATTCACTCATTGAATCTAATGCCAAATCAATATCTGTTAATAATTCATTCTTTTCTAAACGATTCATCCAATAATGATTATATCCATGAATTCCAAAAAAACCACCTTGTCTTTTTATTACTTTCATTTGATCATAATTCATATAAAGTTCCTGTGCCATTACTTCTTCCGAAATCCCTACATATTTTTTAAATATACTACTTGATATAATCCCTCTTAGCTCTTCTGGTAAAACTGCTTGTAAAATTCGTTTAAAAAAAATAGTTTCTTTTGTATCAAACCTATTTGCTATTGCATACTTATGGAAAAGTTCCTCATTAGACGGATAATCCCATTCTTTGCTACGATAATAATCTAATTGTTCATATAACTCTCTGCACAATTCTTCAATAGGAGTACTTGCTAAAATAAAATGAATTTTATTTACATCCAATAAGCAATTTTCACAAAATGTTTTCGCAGGAACAAAAAATGAACCTTGCATTTTATATTCCAAAAGCACAGGCCAAACATAAGTATAATTATCAATATAGCCATCATCAAATGTTAATAAAAGTGCATTCGGTGGAAGCGGATAACCTTCTGTATAATAATGAATCACATCTTCCATTGTTATTACATGAAAGTTCTCAGAAAAAAATTGAATCTGCTTTTTAAAAAGTGCATAATCCAAACCTTTTATTTCTGGATAACGACTTCCTTTTAAATTGCGTACATAGTGATACATAACAATATATATTTTATTCACAATATGATATCCTTTCTGACTTTTTCATATTATAAAAATATTTCAACTTATATTTCATTTATTATGAAAATATCAACTTATTCATTTTTAATATAATTATTAATCAATACAAAAATCTATCCTCTATCAATAACCATTTTCAAATCATTTTTAATCTGCATTAAATCTTTTTCTACTAAATAAGGTGCAATTTGTTGTAAGAGACTTATACTTTCTTTCAGAATAATCACAACCTCTTGCCATCTTCCACGCTTTTTAATTTCTGTCGCCATAAACAAAAATTCATATATCTTCTGTTTTATCAAGTCTATATATCTTACAAATATTTCTAGCCAAATTTTTTCTACTTCCGGTGTAACAAATATTTGCATAACACTAATTAATTCATAGCCAAACATTCCTATATTATTTTCATTGCACAAAGCATAATAGACATTTTGAAAGTCTTGTTTATAAAACTCTGTTTTATCAATAAATTTTTCTCCATCAAAAAAACATAATCCCAATATAAGTTTATCAATCCATTTTATCTTAACTACATTATTTGAATCTCCTGCTAATATACCCTGAGAATATACATATTTAGCACATTCAAAAATTTTTTCTGTATAATATCTTCTTTTTGTAAAGAAAAGCATTTCCACTGTTTCTTCTTTTTCCAATAACTCTTCCACAAATCTCAACTTCTCCATACAAGAAATAGTTATAAAATTCATTTCTTTATCTTGGATTTTCCCTCCAAAACACATATTTTTTAAAATTGAAAAATTATTATTAAAAATTATAAATGCAATATGACATAATCTATCCTTATCAAATTTTCCATTTTCTATTATTGTACGTTTTACACTTCTCCATTGCATAACATAATTTTTCCATATCATTCCTTTACTCTGTGAAGTATTAATCGTTAATGCATATATTGCATAATCTATAACAATAATTTTAGACGATCTACAAATCGCTTCTGTCATGCCCTCATAATCTGCATAAAAAGGTTCATAAAAATCAATTTTATTTTTCCTAAGAACCTCTAAACTAACAAAATGAAAAAATGAATTATAATAAACACTAGTCATAATATCAAACAATTCAAAAATCTTATCTTTACCCTGATATATCTTTCTTTCCGGAATAATTCCATTACATATATTATACATATTTTTATTTAATTGTACTGTCATATGACCACAGAAAACTATATCTGGATTTTCTGATAACACACATTCTACTGCATATAAACTTCCTGGACTTACAAAAAAATCATCTGCTGCAAGAAATGTCATATATTTCCCGACAGCATATTCCATACATATACTTACCCCTTTAGGCCAACCAATTCCATGCTCTAAATGAATTCCATGTATTCTTGAATCCCTTTCCATAGCTGCTTGCATTAATAACCAGGTTTTATCTTCACTACCATTATCTATCATTATCAATTCCCAATTTTTACAATTTTGAAATATCACGGAATCTATTGCACGATTAATTGTTTTTTCAGCATTTCTTGCACACATAAAAATACTAAATATAACATTTGAATCCATATCTTTTTCTCCTATAATCCTATATATTTCCTTACAAATTCATCAAACGTCATTAAAAACATATCTTTTTCTGAAAGGATCGGATTCAAAGTTATCCATTCTACTGAAATATCTTTATCATTCCATCGGATACCTGTATCATACTCTTTTCTATATTTTCCAAAACATTTATATGACATAATTGCATTTTCTGATAAAACTTCAAATCCATGTGCAAACCCTGCAGGAATCCATAACATATAATGATTTTTTTCATTTAACACTATATCCATATACTTGCCAAAAGTTTTTGAATTTTTTCGTAAATCTACAACAACATCTCGTATCTCTCCCTTTATTACTCGTACAAGTTTACTTTGAGGATATTGTGTTTGAAAATGCAATCCACGTATTACCCCCCCAATGGAATAAGATTCAAAATCTTCATATATTTCTGTCTGTATACCAAAACTTTTAAAAATATCCTTTTCAAAACTTTTCATAAAATACCCCCGTTTATCCTCTATATAAAAAGGATTAATCAATTTTATTCCTTCTATCTTCTGTTCCTGTATTTCAAAATCAATATTCATTTTTCCTCCTCTAAAATCCATTTTTGTAATAATATAATTCCTTCTTCAAATGTAATTTCAGGTACAAATCCTAATTTCAATACTTTTCTCGTATCAAACTCCTTATATGTAAGCATTACACCTTGAAATGGTATACTACCAAAAAATAATTCTGACTCACTATGTAATACTTCCTTCATCTGCAAAATAAAATATTTTAATATCTTAGGTTCTCCATTCCCAATATAATAAACACTATTCCTTTCTCCTTTTTTTCCTGCCAATATAATTTCTTTTACTGCATCTTTAATATAAATAAAATCATACAATTGCATTGCATGCGTAAAAAAAATCTTTTCATTTTTTAGCATTTTTCTGATTGTAGAATTAATGAATCGCTCCGACCGCTCACCTGGACCATATATATTTGAAATTACCACATTAATATATTCCATATATTTATTAACAGTCATTATCTTTGCAATAAAATCCGCTGCAAGCTTAGCTGTACTATATATATACTTTTCTCCTGGTTTAGCATATTCAAGTGGAATATATTGCATTGCTTCATATTCCATAATACTACCAGCGTTTACAAATCGCTTACATTTCAATTTTTCAGCAAGCTCAACAGCATTACAAGTATTTATTATATTTTCTAACTGCAATGAAATGTCTGCTCTATGTTCTCCTGATGTACCATCCCATGATAAATGAAAAAATATATCTGCTTCCTCCCAGGGAAAATATGACTCTTCTAACTTATCCAAATCCTGCAATGACATTTCTATAATATGCAACTTATTTTTCCAGTTTTCAGGAACATATTGAATATCTCTCACAATAATTACTATTTCATCTTTTTGATACAACAACTCATCTACTAACCATTTTCCAACAAAACCTACCGCTCCTGTAACAATTACTCTCATATTTATAAATTACCTTCCTAGAAAAATTTGAACATTATAACTATTGTTGTTTTATAAATGCTGTTGTTTTTAATATTCCATCCCGAAATGAAGTAAGATTTACCTGACCAAATTCCTTTTCATATCTACTAATATCCAATATATTTACAGGTACATCAACTTTTCGATTTTCTACATATCTCACTTTAGCTTCTATACCTAAAATCTGTTGTATTTTTATAATAATCTCATTAATACTTAGTCCTATCCCACTTCCAACATTGTATATTTTTTCCTTCGCATTATCACCAGAAATATTCATAATAGCACAAATTGCATCATCTATATATAAATAATCCCTTACTATACTTCCATCTCCATAAACAAGTAATTCTTTATTATACAATAAATTATAAATAAAATTAACAATTACTCCTTGTAATCCATTCACTTTCTGATAAGGACCATAAGGATTTGATAACCTTACAATTCGATAATCCAATTCCCCTATATAAGAATATAAATAAAAAAGTTTTTCAATAGAAAGTTTTTGTAATCCATAAGATGTAATCGGATTTGTCTGCATATCCTCAAAAATTTTCCTATTACTGGTAATTCCATAAACTGTACCTCCGCTTGAAAGAAATATAACCTTTTTTACTTTATACTTTAAACATGCCTCTAACAATACAGATGTACTTTCAATATTTTCAGCAATTTCTTTTGCAATATTTCTATTAGAAGTAGTTGGTACAGTTGTACTAATCAAATGAAAAATAATATCTTTTTCTTTTACCAAACTATCAAAATCACAACTAGAACTAAATTCTCCCTTAACAATTTTTATTCGACTATCCTCTTGTAAATCTAGAGGATAGTAATTCAAGTTTCGACCAAATACAGTAATTTCATATTCAAAATTCTTTAAAAAATATAGCGTCAAATTAATACCAATAAACCCCGTTCCACCTAAAATTAATACTTTTTTCATTAATAATATCTCCCATATAATATATATATTAATTTAATATATAATTATTTTAAATTATACTACATTATTTGTCTTGTAATTTATTTCTTGTTCGATATTCAAACTCTTTTATAATACTCTTAAACTCACTTCTTGTATCTAACAAAATCTTTGCTCTCATTCTTGCTTTTGCTGACATCTGATTATAAAAATCTTTATCATCTTTATATTTTCTAATCAAATCTGGCATCGTTTTATATGATTCTGTCCAAAAATCTTCTCCAACATTTACCGCAACATCTCCATAATATGTTGTAACAACAGGCAATCCTTGGAACAATGCTTCTACACCAGAAGTTCCTCCTCCCTTTCGATGTGGATTTACATATAAATCACAAACCTCTATCCATGCTAAAATATCATTTGTCAATCCTAACAAATATACTTTATCTCTCAGCTTTGGAAATTCCAGCATATAACTTTTATAAGATTCAAATATACCAATTAAAGCTACCACTATACTATCATCTACAACTTCATCCAACATCTCCATAAATTCCTTACTAATATCTGTATCCAAACGATACCCCACTATAACTATAATAAACTTATCCTCTGGTAATCCTAATTCTGTTCTTGTAACTTTAATTCTCTGCGGCTGCAAGCTAGATGTAAATATACTTTGAATAACGCTTTGCTCATCCTTTCCAATCCGAGCGAGTAATTTTTTATCTTTTTCTTTTAATGACCGACTTAACGTTTGACATGTAACCATTGTTGTTTCTAACTCAAACGGACCCAATCCAATACACAATACGGGGATAATTGTATCAATCAAATTTATTAAAACACCACTTCCTCCAACCGTAACAACTAATCCTGGCTTTATATTTCTTACCATTTGTAATAACACTCGCAATTCATTAATATTAGGCATATTATTTTCACATTGAAAATATGGAATTTTTGTTCCTTTCCAATCTAATTCTTCCTTTGTTAAATATTCTTCAAAATAATTTCCTTTTTCTTGACTATAATATGGAATACTACCAACTTGTGACAATATTTCTGCAGTATTAACCAACAATACCTTTTTCCTCATTTCTTCTATAAGAATTTTACACCTATCAAAAACTATTTTAGTTGGTCCATGTTTTTCAGACAATACCTGTTCTGTAATCACTAATACCATATTTTGATTTCTTTCTTTTTCAGGTATTGGTATTAGTAAATCCATCATTTCTTTTTTAAATAATTCAACTACTTGTTTTAATAATTTCCATCTTAAATATTTCGTATTATCATTATCTAAATTAATATAACAAAATACTGTACTCTTGATTTGATAATAAATAAAATACTTAATATTAGCACTAAATTTTTCTTCTTTAATAATATAATCTAAAAATTCTTCTAATATTTTCGAGTTATATGTTAATCTAATTATCGCTGAATATAACCATACCTTTGAATATCCCTGTGCTTTAGTTGTAAATGCTAATAATTGTTTTTCTACTGCTACTTTATATTCTACTGGTGCTTTATCAATAATCTGAAGCAATATATTAGTTTTATCTATCAAATTATTCGAAACATAATCTCCATAAATTATTAATTCATTCTCAATCTCACTACATAATACACCAATCACTTCTATTTCATTCATACTGTTACTCCAATTTCTTCTTATTTTTAATACTATTATATTTTAACTATATAAATGTCTTTATAATACAATACAACGAGAAAATGTATAAATTATATCATATCCATCCCAAATTAATCCCATATCCAATGTTTTTCCAAATGGAACAATCCGATCCACTCCCATACTATGACTTTCTACAATCCACTCCGATACTTCAGATGACTCAATTCCATATATGGCACAAGTTTGTACTTTCTTTCCTAAATGTCCAGACAATTCTTTCCAATCTTTTAAATGATATTCATAAAATAAACCAAACTTTCCACGTAATCTGCAAATATCCTTTGGCAATTCCAATAATTGACCAACATAAAGAAAATTATCATATCGTTTCCAAGAAGATAATACTCCATTAGCAGCCATCTCACAAAATATTGTATATTTTTCACTTGCTTTTATTTCCTCTAATGGATAACTCTTCGATTTCTGATACACTTCTTTCCAAAACAACTCCTTCGCTACCTCTACCTCTTCCTCTGTTCCCATCCAACAGATAAGATGCGGCGTAGAACATGCATTTTGATCCATTAAATAAGTATCATTATAAAAATTCTTTGCTAAAATAACTCTTTCTTTATCGGATGCATCTAAAATCGCCTTTGCTGAGATAATTCCAAAAGAATATCTATCAGCAAATGTTATCTCTACACTACGAGGCTGTAAAGGTGCTTTTCTTATCTCCGCTATCGTCTGATCTCCACCCCAAATCACCCTTCCATCGCATGCATAAGAAAATTCTCTGGTTAATTCTACTTCCTCTTGTCTATATAAAACAATTGCATTTCTCTTAGCTACCCAATCAAATCCCTCTAAAATAAGCTGATTCATTATTTTACAGATTAGATCCGTCTGTATAAATCTTTTAGAAGAAACTTTCACAATATTAGAATTTCCTGAAAGTAGACCAAATACAAAAGTATAAGCAAAATTAATCGGCACATTAGAAGGTGCGATATGAAAGATCAGCCCTTTTCCTACTCGTACTTCTTTTTTTTGATAAAGTGTTTTTAATTTCAAAATATTTGCTTTTCTAATCCAAAATGCAAATGTCATAATATCCGGGTATTGTTTTGCTTCTAAATCTTCTCTTAACGCTTTTGATAATCGATCTAAAAATTCACATACCTGATCTTCAAATGGAATCATAGGAATTACTTGAATCTCCTTTTCTCCAAATAGATACTCTGCTTCACCTCTTTTCATATGTATCGCTGCACCCCCTAACTTCTGCATTTTTAATTCTTCCTACTACCTTAAAATACTTTCCTTTTCTGCCGCAAGGACAATCATCTTCTCCTAAAATAATCCCTTCATCTTCTGTTAATAAAGAATGACCTGGATAAGACTCTGGTATCATCGAAATTACCTGAAGAATTCCTTTCTCTCCATATTCACAAATAGAAAAATCTTTTGCCCTTCTTGTTATTACATCTGAAAAAACACTGGCATGTAAATGTCCATATTCACACTCCATATAAATACATCCTGTCTGTTCTACCATTCCATAGTAGTCATGAATAGAAGAAATCCCACATACACTCTGCAATTGTTCCTTATATTCAGATGCTGAAACCGACTCTGCAATTAACTTTTTCCATCCACCTCCATGAATCATAACTGCATTAGACAAATCTAATTTCTTTTTATCTTCTAGCAATCTTTTATAAAAAAACTGCCAAATCATAAAGGTAAAACCAAATAATAAAATTTTCTCTCCTCTATGTTTTTCTAAAAATGCTTCTATTCCACTATAATCTAATTCCATATCGTCTGTAAAAGCATACCATCTATCTGATGCGAAAATAGAAAAACCTAGAATTCCTGCTCCTCTTGCAGAAAATTTATTTCTATCTTTTATTACAGAAGGACAGTCCATTATTAACATTGGCACACGATTTCTACCCAAAAAGCTAGATACAATTTTAACCAATGTCTTTTGTTGATTAGAAGCCGTTTCTTTATCCAAATATATTTTTGATACAGCTTGACCCGTTGTACCGGAAGAAGTCATTGTTTTAAATATCTGTTCTGAAGAAATACTTTTTAATTCCAAATCTTTAAATAAACGTACTGGTAAATATGGCATTTGTTTATAATCAAATTTTTCTTCTATCCGATATCCCAGTACATCCAAAATATTCTTATATGCAGGACAAGAATGATAATGATGCATAACTAATTCTACCATACGCTGGTTCATCTGTTCTTGTTTCTCTTTTTTTTCCAATTTATAAGGCGGAATCATTAAGATCTCTTTATAATCAATCATAATACTCCTCCAACTTTATATATAATGTCTTTCCTGCATCGCTTTTTGGAATTTCTGATATGGACTTTACATAAAAAGCAATTGGATTTAATCCTGTCTTATTAGAAAGAAAATGCTGCACTTCTTCTCTTCTTTCCTCTGATTGATTCGTAATAAATACATATAATTTATCATCCATACCTGCACAGGCACAATCCATGTCCAAATATTCTGCCTGAATCATTCGCTCTGTCTCATCTAAATTTACACGATTCCCATAAATCTTTAAAAAACGTTTCTTTCTTCCCACAATATAAAAAAATCCATCTTTATCACGCTTTGCCATATCTCCTGTTTCCAATATTCCATTACGCTCATCCCCTTTTTGCAGATCTTCCCTACACTCTGCATATCCCAATGTTACATTTTTTCCCTCATATACCAATTCTCCCACTTTATCTGCTTCTGTAATTTCATTTCCTTCTATATCTTTTAACCAAAGCGTTCCACCTGGTATAGCAATCCCCATACTACCTTTTTTCTCTAATGCATACTCTGGAGGTAAATATCCCATTCTTGCCGTTGCTTCTGTTTGTCCATACATTACAACAAAATTTTTATTTGTTTCCTCTGCATACTCCGCAAATTCCTGATGCAAAGAAGGAGGTAATTTCCCTCCCGCCTGTGTAAATGTTCTTAAACTTGGAAGTTCCATATGGAAAAATTTTAACTTCTTTAAAATTTCATAAGTATAAGGGACTCCGCCAAATGAAGTTGCTTCCTGTTCACGAAAGAAATTCCAGAAATTCCGATTTACTAAAGTCTGTTCTGTCATTAAAATCGTTGCTCCTACCAAAATATGACTATTAATAATAGAAAGCCCATACGTATAATTCATAGGTAATGTTGTAATTGGACGTTCTCTTTCATCTAAATGAAGATAAGAAGCAATTGATTCTGCATTCGCTTGAATATTCGTATAACTTTGACGTACTAATTTAGGACTCCCAGTAGAGCCAGAAGTAGTAAGAAGCAATGCCAAATCAGGATATAATTTTACCTCTTCTCTACTATCTATACATAATAAACAATATCCATATTTCTTATATAACAACTCTGACTTATCAAATTCCTGACTCATTTGTTCTGGTACATATAAATAAGAGGGCTGATAAATAGAAAGTAAATTCTCTAAAAGATCTTTATTAATTTCTGCACTTAATAAAAGAGGAACAATATCTTTAGCCAAAAATGATAAATAACCACCCACTGACCCTGGTATATTCCTACAAAGAACAAATACCAATTCTCTTTCTGGTATTATTTTCCCAAAATCATTTGACAAATTTTCCAATTCCTGATAAGTAATTGTCGTTCCCTCTTCTCCTATCAATGCTGCTCTATCACCATACTTACTTAATTCATTATAAAATGCCATATTTTATCTCCTACATCTTCATTTGACTATTAAAAGATACTAGCGATGATTCGGTCGATCCTGATCGCCGTCTGCTTTAAATATTACAATTTCCTCTTTACTTTTTTGATACCAAATTTCTATATTTTCTCTAAGAAATGGATCAAAATACATAGGAATAATTGCTTCTTCTTTTCTTAATCTAAAACCAGAACCTTCCAATAGTTCCTCTTCTATAGAACCTACTACAAAATCTGCATATTCATATCCCGATTGTATCAATAAATTTTGTAAAGAAACACCGATCCCCGATAAATTACGAATTTCTCCTAAATAGTCAACAAATCGTAATATTTTACTGTCATTTACCTGAATTTCTCTTGCTACTAATATTCCACTATACTCTATCTGATCTTCCTGATATAGACCAAATGCTTTATATTTATAAATTGGATGCTGAAAATAACGCTTTTCTATATATTCTGGTGATTTATACCCCTGATAAGCATATTGTTTTTGTAAATCATAATGTTCGTTTATCTCATGAAATGATAGAATTTCTCTTAATTTCCAGATATCCTTTAGCATTTTTTTCTCTAGCAATTCTTCTTTTAAAAATGCAATTTTAAACTCCTTTCTGGTAGGATTTAATACATAATACTGTTGTAAAATTCCGGTTGTATAATGAAATACTTTTGCCCCTATAGGAATCATTGTTTTTGGATTTGTACCTGAACTATAATAAGCATCTGCCGGTACTAATTCTTTAAATCTCTTGATTAACTCTATCCCTGCCATTGGTATCTTTATATCTGATTTCACTTTTGTAATTGCACTTGATACATAACGTCTTTTTCCTGCCGGGGCATATGGAATAAAACCATTTACCCCTACAAGAGTTCCCTTTTTATCTTCCATTAATACAAAATTAATGGTACTATGATCTCCATATTGTTCATTTCCATACTGCCAGATAAAAAATTCTTTATCATTTGCTAAAATATGGTTTTCTCCCCACTCTGTCTTTAAAAACAGCATAACAGAATCAATATCCTTTCGGGAAGCAATTCTAAAATTATATAATTCATCATATCTATTCATTTATTTTCTCATACCATAATTATTAAAATTAATATATTTAATAACTAAATTCCTTTCTTTTTTACAAAAACCTTGTCTTTTACATTGCTATTTATCTTTTAAAATGATACATTTAAACGCTAAAATATTTTTCATTTTCTATTATTAAGCCTTTAAATTGCATATAATACATAATCATTTGGATACAATGAACCGCCATAATAACGATAATAAAATTTATAATTTTCATCCATCTCATAAATTAATTTTGCTAATCGAAAAATATCAACATTATTATGATATGCTGCTATAGCAAGACATGGATGTTCCTTCTGAATATGCCCCTTTGCTCCTAATAATGCATTATATTCTGCCCCTTCAATATCCATTTTTATAAAATCAATTTTTTCAACAATATCCTCGTCTAATGTAACAACTGGCACTTCTATATCTCCATTCTCTCCTAATCGATTTCCCCCTATATCTTCACATATAGTAACATACATTAATCCCGACTTATTCGATACTCCTTTACATCTACAATCCACATTTTCATACCTTGAAACATTACCTAATAATATCTGAAACGTATCTGGCGTTATCTCATATGAATATATTTTTTCATAATTTCTATAATTTCTTATAAAAGACTCTATCGTATCTCCTTTACAAGCACCTGCATCTACAAATACTTTACCAGCATCACTTATAATATCAAAATCAAAATATTGATCATATTGATTACGAGGTATTTTATCTAAAACTTCATGTGAAAACGTAATCCAATTTATAATTATGTTATTTAATATTCTCTTAGATGTATAATCACTTAATTTTAAATACATCCATATAAATTCGTTAGCATTGTCTACCAAAGATTCAGCCCGATTTCTAAGCATTTCATAATTTCCTCTATCATAATCAATACCCCCCCAGTATAACACTCGATTATAAGACTTCATTAAGAATCTTGATTTTACTGGTTCCTTCTCACAATACTGATTAAATTCTTGTATCATTTGTTCATATAATCCATCTACTCCTAAATTTAGTATATATCTATATATATCACAAAATTTATCGTCAATTATATTTTTACATGAAAAAGAATCTAATAATTCTAATAAATTAATTAAATACTGTAATATATTCTTTTTTGCAACTAACCATTCATCTTCTTGAATCCATTGTTTTAATATCTCAAAAAATTTTTCTTCTAATCCAAGTCCTAACATATGTTCCATTTTCTTTAATTCATCAACTATTTTAATCAATAGTTCTTTATCTTCTACTTGCATTTCCACTTCTCTAAACAAATTCCATAAATCTACAACTTCTTGGCGTAATTCTTGATTATATAAAAATATGACTTTATAATTCATTTTTTCCCTCTTTATAACTATTCTATGTTCTTTAACATAACAAGAAAAATATTATACTATACAATTACACTCTTTAATTCCAATTATTAAAGGCCTCTCCTGCTATTTCTTCAAACAATTCTGCTAATTTTTGTACAGTTTCCATATACAATATTCCTTTTCTTGCAATTTCTTTTCCTTCTTTTTGTATCGTATCTTCTTGCATAAACTGCTCATTTTTTAAAATACATTGTGCATTAACTATTGTTAATGTAATAAGCTGATATACACTTTGTTCTTCAATATTTTTTATTATAATTCCTAATTTTTTTAAAATACTTTGATATTCTTTTTTATCAATTTTCTTTTTATCACATACCTTATCCAATTTTTGATACATTTTTTTTGCTTTTTTAGAATTAATTACTAATTTATAAAAATCCTTTGGTAAATTTTTTAAATATTCTTTTGCCCACTCTCTATTTTTTTCATCTAACATAGGAGAAAGTTTTTCCAAACATTCTTGAATATTTATTTCTTTTTTACACTCTTGATTAATTGCATCTTCTAAGGTCATTACATCTGTATTTTCAATCTTAGCACCTCCTTCTGTCGCATTAATCACATATAATTCTTTTACTTGTTCCTTACAGCCCTTAATATACATATTATACCAATCAAGATATATTTTAAAATCTGGTCGTGTAGGTACTTTTTCCTCAAAATTTCCCTCTACAGTTATAAAATTACTAGTATCCGCTTCTTCCATAATCTCATGAAATGTTCCGTCTGCATGAGATTTATTATTTGTATATGCAAGATCTTGACCAACTAATATAATATGATTTATACCAATTTTGTATAATAAAGAAAATGCAGCTGTTGCAACTGAACCCCCACACTCTACTTTTCCAATCTTTAATGAACTTTTTAAAAGAATCTTTTCTGCAAATAAATATCCTTCATTGTAAAAAAATTTCATTCCTGTATGAAACTGTAAAATATCACTAGATGCACTTATTGATGTAAGAAGTGGAATTGTTTTTACTGCTTCTAAACTAACTAAATCTAATGGTTTTTTAGGATCTACTAACACAAACATATCTGGCATAATTCCTTGTTTTAAAAGTGGTTTTAATGCAGTATCCACAGCTATAATAAATGCTTTTCCTTTTGCTTTTTTTAAATTATTAATATTCCTATTCAAAGATGGACCTGCAGCAACCACTATTCCTGGAATATCTCTTGGTATTACATCTACAAGTTGTGTTGTCTTATATCCGTCACATAAATATTTTGCATTATATAATAAATTTTTTGTTACTACAGTATTATATTTATTATTTGTGTTATATTCAATTATCTGATCTTTTGCAACATCTCTACATATTTTCATAAATTTAACTGCTTCTTCTGAAAATAGAACATCATAATTGGGTAAAACTAAACTTCTAAAATACATCAGCATCTCGTATCTTAATAGTTGTACCATTATTCTCTTCATATTTTCTTCATCCATTCCTTCTAATCCTTTTACCCAAAATATAATCACATGCTTATCCATCCATTTTTCTAAATCATATATCTCTAAAAATTTAAGAAATATTTGAATAGATGGCTCATATATAACAATTACTATTTTTTTTTCTACTTGATTTACTAATCTTTGTAAATAAGTTGGATTTCCAATCCCCATCATAAATATTGGAGCATTGCTTTGTAATTCTCCTAAACTATCTACCCATATCTGTGCAGGTTCTTGTGTATTTCGTTTTCCATTCAAATAAAAAGTTTTCCCATCTTTTTTAACTTTTAAAATTATCTCTTTATTATCCGCATAATCTTCTATTACCTCTAATTCCGGTTTTAAATTTATCTTTGCATCTTCAATTAATTCATCTATTCGAGGATAATATTTAGTTAATGTTTTAAGATTCTTTTCATATATATTCATTTATGTTATCCTCCTTCTTTTGTAAAAATAATAATAAATATTCTTTCAATCCATATGTTAAAGCATCATGCAAAAGTACTCTATCTCCCTGTTCTAAAGCTTCCAATATATCCTCTAAAATATAAATCAAATTATTACTCAAATCTTTGTATAATTTTTCTTCTATCCCATATCTATTCCCATTTAAAAACCAAAAAACAAATTCTTGTATTTGTGGAACAATCTTCTTTACTAATTCTATATTCTTTCTTTCTTGTCTAAATAAATATCCAACAGCAATATCATCTATTTGTTGTTCCAATTTTTTTATATTATCATACATAATCTATCTCCAATATTTATAAAATAAAAGAGTTGGTTTCACCAACTCTTTTATTCTTTTTCATCTTTACTCAATTACTAACCAAGTAATGATAATACACCCTGATTTGATTGATTTGCTTGTGCCAACATAGACTGTCCAGCCTGAGCAAGAATATTATTCTTACTATATTCAACCATCTGAGAAGCCATATCTGTATCACGAATACGCGATTCTGCTGCTTGAGTATTTTCAGCAACATTATCCAAATTAGCAATTGTATGCTCTAATCTATTCTGTAATGCACCAAGAGCAGATCTTTGAGAAGAAACCCTATTAATAGCTTCCTGAACTGCAGAAATAGTTGCATTTGCTCTTGCATAAGTACTTACATTTGGTGCCTTTAAATCAAAATCTCCACTTGGAGTTAATGGACTTGCACTTTTCGCCTCAACAGCAGAAGTTGTAATATAATTTGTAAAATTAGCTGTTATATCTTTACTAACAGTTTGTTTATATGCAGATTTATCCGCCGCCATTGCCTTTGAAAGAGTAGCATATTTCTGACTATCAGAATTAGCTACATAATAAACAGAAGTATCAAACTTTGGTGCATATTGGCTAGCAGTAATTACCGTACTTACTTGTTGTTTAACTGCTGAAATAGCAGCCTTCTTATTCCAATTCATAGAACTAGTTGAATCATAAGTTCCAGAAACTGTACCATAAACATATTTATTCGGCTTTAAACCTTCCTGAGCTTTTGCTTCTCCATCACTACCCGTAATCTTTCTTAATCCTAAAGTTGTAGCGTCCATATTGCCAATACTAATTGCAATTCTCTGATTAGCATTTGCTCCAACATGAAGATTTTTATCCTGAAAACTACCATCTAATAAATTTTGCTTATTAAACTGCGTTGTAGAAGAAATTCTATCTAATTCCGTTGTCAATGCTTCCAATTCCTCATTAATTGCATCACGGTCAATGCTTTCATTTGTATCATTAGCACCCTGTACTGCTAATTCATTCATTCTCTGAAGAATAGAATGAGCTTCATTTAAAGCACCTTCTGCTGTCTGAATAAGAGATACTCCATCCTGTGCATTTGTAGATGCTTTAGTAAGACCTCTAACCTGACTTCTCATTTTTTCAGAAATCTTTAATCCAGCAGCATCATCACCTGCACGATTGATTCTATAACCAGAAGATAATTTTTCAGTTGCTTTTGCCTGGGAACTAGTTGTGACACCCAACTGTCTGTTAGCGTTCATCGCTGTAAGATTGTGTTGTACTACCATAGACATAATTGTTTCCTCCTTGAAATTTGATTTGACTAGCAGCTTCCTTGCTGCACTTATCTGATTTCTTTAATAACCTTAAAGTTCTCTTAATGATTGCGCGCTTCATTTTATTTAACTCTTTAAGTTATTTACACCTTATATATCGGGTTTAATTCAAAATACTTTAGACTCTTTTTAAAATTTTTTATATTAAAATTTGGAAATTATAAAATTCTCCTTTTAATTATTCTTGTAATAATTGCATCACACTATCTTTTTGCTGATTTGCCTGAGAAAGCATCGTTTGTGTCACTTGTTCTAACAATATACTTTTAGAATAAGATACCATTTCCTTTGCCATATCTGCATCACGAATTCGTGACTCTGCTGCCTGTGTATTTTCCAAAGTGTTCCTACTATTATTATATATATATTCTAAACGATTCTGGTAATCCCCATACAAACTTCTCTTACTTGAAATATAATTAATTGCATAATCAGAACAGCGAATCGTATTTTGTGCTGCCTCATAACTCTCCACATCAATATCATCTAATTTTAGGAGTGATGTATTAACCGAAAATCTTGGAATTTTAACAATGTCTTTGCTATTAGAACTATTCTGAATAATTAATCCCTTATCCAGATATTTTTCTGCTATATTAGGAGTAAATACAGCCTTAATTGCAACATTTGGACTCTCATCACCAGAAATTTGCATATAAGTATAATCTTTTGCATCTAACCGGACATGTGAATTTTGAATCATTTCTGTTAATGCACCTTCTGTACAATCACGAATCAGTTCATCTATCCCCACTGCAACAGATGAATCCGAATGTTTTTTATAACTCACATTTAAATTATATCTTTGACTTCCTACCATAGACGCATCTGAAGAATCGTATTTCTCGTAGCTTCCATCTCCCCTTTGTATATAATCTCCATTATTATCCTGTACCATCTCTACAATAACATCATCTTTTATATCTTCATAATCATAAGTATAGTTAAAATTTAAAGTTTTCCCATCATTAGTATTTAAAGAAACAGAAAATACATCCTTATAAATATCAAGATGTGGTTTTGTTTCAAAAGTTGCATCCATGGTTCCACTATTACTTGGTCTATTATCATAAATATACAATTTACTTCCTTCTGCTGCATATTGTGTAAAATGAAAATCAAAACACTCTGAAACAATATCAATTAAAGCACTTGCTAATTCTTCTCCATTCTTTGCATTGATAGAATTTATATCAATCTGAAGTGCATAATCATTATTCTGTGACTTATAATTATATTTATATCCCTGTGGTGTAGTACTTAAAGATGCATCTTCTACAAATACAATACTATAGTGATTCGAACACGTCTTACAAGTAGAATTAAATCCTAATCCAATCAAAGTATCGGCTGTATAAGTATTTCCAAAATCAGAAAAATCAATATATGCACCCGGATATTTTACACCATCTACTCCAGGAGCTCCATTTGTCAGCTTCATAGAAGTACTATCAATTGTTATTACTTCATCAAAATAACCAGATGATGTAATATTTCCTGCTCCTACTATCTGTGACAAATCTCCTTTTGTTAAATCCTCTTTCTGCGGATCTTTTCCATTAAGTGCAAGAGCCTTTTTTCTGCTTAATACATAAGAAATATAAGATGTTAAATCGGTATACAATTCCTTTTCTATTTGTGTTGTACTTCCATTATAGGTAATGACTGGATTTCCATTTGCATCTGCAAATATAGCTTTTACGTTGCTACTTTTTGAATCATATACAAGATCTGTACTTGCTACTCCATTAATCTGCTTCTTATCAAAATCTCTTCCTAAAACTTTCTCTTCTTGAAAAGAAATATTTTCTCCATTATGATTATGTGTTGCAGAAATTAAATTTCCATCTTTCGGAATTGTTACACTTGTATTAATCCCATATTTCGTTGTAACTCCATCTGAACAAATCACCATATTATCCAATCCATCAATTACAGAATCAACACTTGTTACATCTGATAAATTATATTCAAATGAAAAATAAGTATCATTACTTCCATCATCATCATGGTAAATATAACTATAAGAACTATTAATATCTTTTCCTGAATCCCATGAAGTAATTCCCATACTTGCCCATGTTCGATAAGAACCTGCTATCACTGTCCCATCACTCTTTTCCAACCAAATACCATCCTGTTGATTTACTGCATCCTTCCCTGCTCTAACCCGGATATCCAATTTATCTGAGCCACCCAAAATATTAAGTAAATTGTTCGAAACACGTAAATTTTTTATTACATCTGCATCTACTGCCTTTTCTTCAGTCACACCACTATATATGATTTCACATACATAATCCATAGAATTAATCGCTTTTGCCATATCCGAAACAGTATTAGCACTTGCTCCCACTTGAAATTCAATATTTGTTCCTTGATAATTTAAATTCCATATTCCAGCATGAATAGTATGATCTGAAAGTAATTTTCCATCTTTATCACTTAAATGATACCAAGAAAAATGTTTTCCATCTACTATAACCCCTTTATTATCTGCAGAAATATTAATTGTTCTACTAATTTTAGGAACAGTATCACCAACATTACAAGAAATCTGAAATGTATATCCTGTATCCTGATCCGTATAAGTATAATCTCCACCTAAAAAAATTTGTTCTCCCGTTATTGTATCCGTTTTTACCATATCAGGATCTATCATGTCCCAAGTAAGTCTTTCCCCATGAAAAATAAAACCTCCATACGTCACTTGTCCTGTTCCATCATCATAAGTAGCATCAAATATCTGTAAATCTTCTGGTCTTCTCCCAATTTCTATTGATACTGCAGAATTTTCAAATACTGGTTGATTATTAAATTCTGTATCTGCACAAACTCTGTTAATTTCATTTCTGATATGTTTAATTTCTTCATTAATACATTGTTTATCAGATGTTGTATTTGTATCATTTGATGCTTGTACTGAAAGTTCTCTAATCCGTTGAATCATAGAATGAATTTCCTGCATTGCTCCATCTGCTACTTGAATAAAAGAGATACCTTCCTCTGTATTTTTGCTTCCTCGATCTAACCCCCGAATTTGATAACGCATTTTTTCTGAAATTGATAAACCTGCCGCATCATCTGCCGCTCGATTTACTCGATAACCAGACGATAACTTTTCTACAGCTTTAGACTTATTCTTTGTTGTAATATTTAGTTGTCTGTTTGTAAACATAGATGCTAAATTGTGTGCTATTATTTGCATATGTCAGCCTCCCTGCAATCTTAAAATTAATCTTATCCTTGATTATTTCTTCTTTTATCATACACAATAATTGCTTAATTTAATTTCCCACTATATTTAACATTATTTCAAATTAAAAATTTATAACTTTTTTATATCTTCAATTTTACATCAACATAAAAATACTCTTCCTAATACTATTTCTTCCGATCCATAAACTGTGCTCCTATATGATTTAATTTATTCATATTATTATAATAATTTACTGCTGCCTTCTGACTGGTTCTTGCCTGACGAATCCCGCTCTTAAACCTGCTAAAGTATTCCTGTACTGCCAATTTATTTCGTTCCTCCTCTGTCTGTACCACCATACTTTTTCCTGTAATTTGACTAATTAATTCTTTCATTTCTTTTACTTCATCTTTATACTTTTCTGGATGTCCTTGCAACTCTTCTTTTAATCTATCATAAATTGACTGAAAACCTTCATCTAACTCATTTAATTTATCGATCAACTCTTGTTTCCTTTCTAATGTTTCTTCTAAATCCTCTGGTTCTATATCCTCCTTCAGAAACAATAATCTCTGTTTTTCATTTTCTTCTGAAATATCATCCAAAACTGCAATTTTCTTATATAAACTACCAATCATAATCTTTAAATAATTTTTTTCCATCCCCGTTCTTACCTCTTTCTATAAATAAGAAATTTTCCTGTTATATTAATTCAATACAACAAATTAATATAAACAGGAAACTTTCTATCACTTTTTATGATTTTTGTTTTGCCCTTACCATAACTTCTTTCCAAGTATCACGCATCCCACGTAAATGCCCCAATACTTCTTCCAGTATTTCTTTATCTTTCTTAATATTTGCTTCTATCAGACGGTCATAAAGATATTCATACACATTGTCAAAATCCTTTGCTACCTCATATTTAAAATCTAATGTAGAACGAAATTCTACAATAATAGCTTCTACTTTTTTAATATTATCATGTGCCTTTTGAATATCCTTTTGCTCAATCCCTACTATTGCTATATTACAAAACTTAATTGCTCCCTCATAAAGCATAAGTGTAAGATCTGCTGGTGACGCTGTTGCAATTTTATTCTGCTGGTATGCATTATACCCAGATGCTGCCATATTTGGTTCCTCCTTTAACTGCCTAATAATCCTGATAAAGCAGATGTACTAGACTGTAATTTTGCAAGTGCAGACTCCATTGCGGAAAATTTTTTAAACCATTTCTCTTCTTGCTCTGTTACATAATCTTCCCATTTCTTAATCGTTTTTGTATAGTTATCATACTCACTCTTCATCTGTTTATCATTATATACAGTAAACGCACTGCTTAATGAAGTGGAAGTCATCTTTTTTCCTAATTCGTCATAAAGACTCTTCGACAATTGACTGAAGAAAGATGCTACTTTATCTGGATCAGATGCAATCATTGTCTTTAATTTGTCACTGTTTCCTTTTGTTGAAGAATCATTTGGATCTCCATCAATATGATACAAACCTTTTTCATTTTCACCAGAATCAAAATATCCTGCCGTTGCTATTCCAAAACTTGAAAGAGATAATTTTTCTCCATCTATTTCAAAAGATTTCTGCATTACATTTTTCATAAGAGAAGTTACGCTGCCCAAAGTCTGATCTCTTCTTAATAATGAATCCTTAATCTTACTTTCCCACTTTTCCACTTCCGTATCAGACATAGCATCTTTTTCTTCATCTGTCAATGGTTCATAACCCTTTGCTGATTTTGCATTATAAAGAGTATCCATTTCCTTAATCAATTCATTATATTCTTTTATAAACTCTTTAATAGAATCATAAATTGCATCTACATCTGTATCTGTTGATAAAGTAAGAGTCTCATTTGTATCTTTATCTGTTACTGCTTTTGCTGTAATAGTCAATCCATTAATACTAAAACTATTTGTTTCAGAAGTAAATGTTGCTCCATTTAATACAATCTCTGCATCAGTACCTGTAACCTTATGAGCTTCCTTTGAACCTACATTTTCACTATCTTTAGTAGAATATTTTAAACCTAATGCTTCTAATGCTTGTGTATCATCTGAATCAATTTCAAAATTATTTGCTCCTCCACTAGACTTGGAACTAATAAAAAATCTTTGATTCTTTTCATCAAAACTAGCTGTTACACCTGTTTTATTTAATTCCTTAACCAAATCACCGATTTTCATTGAACCAGTCAACTCAATTGTCTGTTCTTCCTTACCTACTTTAATTTTAAAACTAGTTGCATCTGTAATTCCAAGCTCACTAAGAGTTGTATCAGCTGTCGCATGTTCTCCACTCTCTGTCTCAATTTCTGCACCTGTTAAATAACCAGATTTTGCAAGTTTGTTAATTTTTAATGTTTGTGTTCCTATTACAGAACCATTCGCAGCTACTACAGATGCCTTTGATTCATCTGAACTTACCGTCTTCTTTTTATTATAATTTGAAGATAACGTCCGACTAAACATATTTGTATATAACTTATATATCTTTGAATTTAGTTCCTTCCACGCATCCTGCTTCCACTCTAATTTTGTTTGTGCTTTCTTATATTTGTCTGTTTTAGTCTGATATGCCGATACTAATTCTTTTACCATAGCATCGGTATCCATACCTGATATCATACCCGATATTCTAATTGGCATATTTTTCCCTCCTTACAACCGCTCATCTACCAACAATCCAGCCAGCTCCCATGCCTTTGCAATCATTTCCAATGTTTTCTCCGGCGGAAGTTCTCTGATTACTTCATCTGTTTCCTTATCAATAATTTTAATTGTTACTCGGTTTGTTGTATCATCGTAACCATACTCACAAGATGTAGAAGACAATTTTCTATTGATATCGTCCAATGCTTTATGCACTTTTTCTTGTGTCATCTCATTCTGCATCTTTAATGTATCTGCTGCACTACTAGCCGAAAATTCCTTTCCCTCACTGCTGTTCGGTGTTACTCCTTCTGTAATCTGTGACTTTACCGCTGGCTTCGGTGCTACCTTTACCGGCTCTGTCACAGCCTCCACTGCTTTTGGTGCCTTGGATACAGTTGTTTGATAAGATGCTGCATTTCCCATTCCTACATTCGCAACTGATTCGATTGCCATTAAAATCACCTCCGTGTATTTTTAATAAAACTATTATAAATAAAGGAGTACATCCGTGTTCTCCATTTCTACTATACATATCGGTAGATTTAATAAATAATTTACAGTGATATTACAGATTTTTCTCTACAACCTTCCCCAATAACCACCTCTGTGACTGCTCATTTAACATCAGTACATCATACTTATTTCCATTCTGACTAATCCGCTGTGCAACAAAAAATCCCTGCCTTTTTCCTTTCTCTTTTACAATCACAACCGAACGCATATGATGTTCACAGTGAATATACCCTCCCTCTTCTAATCGTCTTTCTATAAAAGAAGTTGTCAGTCTTTTTACCTGCTCTGCATCAATTTGTTCATTTAATTTCTTTACAAATTCAGCCAGCATACAATCCCCTCTACAGTTAATCCGCTCCGCCATCCACCTTGTAAAATAAAACTCTTCCTTTCCCTTCTTTCCTACTGCATGATTTTCTGTCTTTTTTTCTAACTCTTTTTTCTTTTCCAATTCCCTCCTCTCTAATTCCTTTTTCTTCTTTACTATCTCTGCCTCTTTCTGCCCAACAGACGAATTCGGTTCTGTCCAGGAATAACCTTCCCTATCCCCGCCTGTCACCTGCAAAATCAATTCAGAAAACCGCCGCCCATACTTTTCCTTCTTATTTTGTCCCACCCCGGTTACTGAAAGCATCTCTTCCGGCGTAAACGGCAGCTTCCTGCACATATCACTTAACGTCTTATCCGAAAATACAATATAAGGAGGGATATTCTCCTCCTTTGCAATCTCCATCCGCAAAAGACGCAGCTTCTCAAATAAGGCATATCCTTTATTGGTTAAAATGCTCTTCTTTCCATCCACCGGCTTTGCCACTTCCTTTGCCCGGCGAACTTCACTTCTTATATAAATTCGATTTGCCTCATCCTTTAATTTCAGATAATCCGCCCCCAGCCGCAGCACCGGATATTGATCCTCTGTCTGAATCAGCATATTCTCCTGAATCAGTGCATCAATAATCTGCCGAAGCGAACTCTCCGCATACTCTGTCAATGTTCCATACGTTCGGTACTTATCAAACCCATTCTCCAATATCCGAGCCGCCTTGCTCCCTCTTAACACTCCTATCACAATATTAATCCCAAAACGCTGTCTCAATTCATAAACACAATTTAAAATCTTCCGGCTTAACTCAGTTACATCCGTCTTCTCATAATCAGTCAGACAGTTACTGCAGTTATTACAATCTGCCCCAGTCCGCTCTCCAAAATACTTTAAAATAAAATTTCGAAGACATTCCTTGGTTGTACAATAAAACGTCATCTCCCGAAGCCGCTTATAATCCCGTTCCCGAATCGCCGCCTCTTCCTCTTCTGTCAGTTCCTTTTTTGACTCTTTATTCTCAATTAAAAACTTATTAATATGCACATCCCTTGGCTCATAAAACAAAATACACTCCGAATTTTCTCCGTCTCTCCCTGCCCTTCCCGCTTCCTGATAATAATTCTCCATACTCTGCGGCATATTGTAATGCAGAACATAACGAACATTTGATTTATCAATCCCCATACCAAATGCATTTGTAGCAACCATAACCGTCTCTACATCATAGATAAACTCCTCCTGACTCTTCGTCCGCTCTTCCTTACTCATTCCGGCATGATACCGGGCTGCATCTATCCCGTTCTCACATAACATCTGATACACTTCATCTACATTATTTCTAGTAGAACAATAAATAATCCCACACTGATCCCGATGTTCCTTCACATAACCCAAGATTTCCTGCTTCTTCTTTTTCACATGCTTTACCGCAAAATACAGATTCTTCCGATCAAACCCCGTAATTAACAACTTCGGCTGTCTCAATCCTAAAATACATAAAATATCATCTTTTACCTCACTGGTAGCAGTAGCAGTAAATGCACACAAAACTGGTCGCTTTTGAAGCTGTGCTACAAACGGTGCAATATTCAGATAACTAGGTCTAAAATCCTGCCCCCACTGCGAAACACAGTGTGCCTCGTCCACCGCCACCAAAGAAATATCCGCATAAGCAATAAACTCCAAAAATAATGAAGTATCCAGCCGTTCCGGTGCAATATAAAGAATTTTATACTTTCCCAATCCGGCATTTTTAAACGTTCTATATATCTGTGCATCACTCAAAGAACTATTAATATAAGCAGCAGAAATTCCTGCCTGTGATAACGAATAAACCTGGTCCTTCATAAGAGAAATCAGCGGTGAAATCACAACCGTAATCCCCGAAAACATCAAAGCCGGCACCTGATAACAAATCGACTTACCAGCACCCGTAGGCATAATCCCAAGTACATCTCCACCCTCTAAAATCCAATCAATCAATTCCCGCTGCCCCTCACGAAAATTATCATAACCAAAGTATTGTTTTAATATCATCTGTGGATTCATTCCAAATTTCCTCACTTACTCTATCCATTCTATTGACACACCCCATGCCTAAAAACAAAGGATTTTCCCTAACCACCGCTGCACCCCAACAAACACTCTATCATCCCCAATCAAACACAATCCAATAATCCAAAGGCACACCCACAACAACTCTACAAGCAGAAAAAAACAGCCAGAGTGGGAAAGTGCTCCCTTCCTGCTGTAACTTCGGAGAAAAGTAAGAAAGTCTTATGCCTCTGTCAGCTCCCTAGAATTTTTTGTCATCTCCTGATGACAAAAAAAGGCACGTGTTTAGCCTCCTGCAGAGGCGAATTGCGTGCCGGTTCGTCCGGTTGGATGCATCCAGACTCAGAGGCATAAGACTTTCTTACTTTTCGGAGAGCGGAACAGCAGGAAGGGAGCACTTCCCCACTCTAGCGTCCCCTCCCCCACTGTCAATTCCCTCCTAATCTCCCAATCTCCCCCATTTATTCCACTCCAACTTCCTTATGTCTCAGCCCAGACACCTCAACAATCCGTTCACTAATCTCCTTCACCGTCTCCGACACAGCATAATCCTCCACCCCAAACAAAAATCGATGCAGTTCCTCCACATTATACTCCAAATCCACAGGCACCACACAATCCCCCTTGCTCCCCATTCCAGTCCCCACCTTCTCAAATGGAAACCCCGCATTATCCACCAATTCATACTTTGCAACCCCAGAAATCAACCCCAAAATCTCCCCTGCAGTCAAACTGGTCGAAATATTAGGCAGCACCGTATCCACCACCTTATTCAACGTAAGCAGATCCGCCTTCTTCGCCTTTTCCGCAATCTTACTAATCACCAATCTCTGCCGCTCCGTCCTCCCATAGTCATCATTTGTCCCATTCACAGTAGGCACATATCGAATTCGACAAAAAGCCGTTGCCTGCATCCCATTGAGATGCACCAGCCCGCTTTCATAAAGCTCCACCTTCTCTTTCCCGGTAATTTCCGCCGTCTCCGTCATATATCCATTAATATAAAAACATTCCTTCTCCGTAATCTCTACATCAATCCCACCCAAAGCATCAATCGTATCAATTAAAGCTGAAAAGTTCACCGACACATAATCCGTAATATCCAAATCCAAGTTTCGATTTAACTCATTAATCGCCAATTCCGGTCCCCCATAAAAATACCCCAAATTTGCCTTGTCATATGTACGATCCTCCTTTGGAATCAGAAGATACGTATCCCGATAGACAGAAACCATCTTAATTTCCTTTGTCTTATTATTAATACTAGCCACTATAATCGTATCACTCCGATTCCCGTCCCCCAGCGACTCATCCCTAGAATCAATTCCAAATAAAGCAATATTGGTATATGCCTTTAACTCCTTATTCTTTGTCACTTCCTCATTCATCATCACATCCGAATCAGCAATCGGATTGACCTCCAACAGATTAAACTTAGAAGCAGCATAAACCCCCACCCCCAGCACCAGCAAAATCAAAAGTTCCACAACAATCAGAATCTTTTTCCGCCTTCTGCGTCTTGCCAGTTTCTTCTTCCTCTGCTGTCCCGTCAACTTTTTCTTACTCATATTTCAACCTTTTCCTTTCCGCCATACCCAATTTCTTCTGTTATTTCTATTCCACCCTGGCACCCTCTAATCAATCCCAGATCACCCTAATAAGCATTTTTATTAATAAACCCCTTAAAAAACGTTAAAAACAAGATCTTAAAATCCAGCCCAATTGTCCAATTCTCAATATAATAGAGATCACAATCGATCCGCTTCCGTATCGAAGTATCCCCCCGATACCCATTAATCTGTGCCCATCCTGTCATCCCCGGGCGAACCTGATGTTTTACCATATACCTAGGAATCTCCTCCTTAAACTTCTCCACATAAAAAGGCCGTTCCGGTCTGGGACCTACCAGACTCATATCTCCCCGAAGCACATTGTAAAGCTGCGGCAGCTCGTCAATACTGGTCTTTCGAATAAACCGCCCCACCCCGGTTACTCTAGGATCATTCTTTGTCGTCCACCCATCCTTTACTTCCGCTGCCTGCATAGACCGAAATTTATACATTTTAAAAGGACGATTGTGCAGCCCCACCCGTTCCTGACTGTAAAATATCGGTCCGGGAGAAGTGCACTTAATGGCAATCGCCGTCACCAGCATAACTGGAGAAAAAAGCACCAAAGCCACAATCGATCCAATCAGATCCACAATCCGCTTTACCACCATATTTACCGTATTAGAAAGCGGCACATAACGAATATTAATTACAGGAAGCCCCAATAAATCCTCTGTATACGGCTTAGTAGGAATAATATGATTATAATCGGGAATAAACTTTGTATGCACTCCAGACTTCTCACACATATTTACAACCTCTTCTAACCGTGCATACTGTGTAATCCCAAGCGTAATCGCAATCTCGTCCAATTTATTCTCAGGCAGTATAATATTCAAATTGTCAATACATCCCAACACTTTCACGCCCTTATAGACCGTACCTGCCTCCACTTCATCATCCAAAATTCCCCGCACAATATACCCCCACTGCGGATTTGCATGAATCCGATCAATATACCCTTCTGCTGCCCGGCTATAGCCCACCAAAAGAATATGCTTTAAATTAAATCCTTTCTTTCGAAACGATCGCAGAACCATCCGAATCAAATTTCGCTCCAATGTCTCAAAGAAAATATTAATCACATAAAAGATAAACATCATCTGCCGGGAAAACTCCATCAGCCGAAGAATATAAAGCCCGACAATAAAGATCATCAATCCAACCGTATTTGCCTTTACAATATTAGAAAGCTCCAGCCGCCTGCCCTGCACCCGCTTTGGCGTATATAAATGAAAGATCGCATAAAGCACCAAATAATAGGGCACAATAATGCTGATCATCAGCATATATTCCCGCATCCGCATCCCCTCTTCTGCCTTCTGCGGAAACAGTCCTGACTCCAGCCGAATATAGTAAGCAAGCAAATATGAAATTAAAATAATAATCCCGTCTAATACCACATGCATACGGTTAAAATACTTTTGATTATCTTTTATCACGATTCCTCACACAAGTCCTTTCCCAGTTTCCAAACTTTTGTCTTGATTTATTCCACCCGCCGCTGTATAAACTCATAAACATAAAGAAAACAATTTCGAAACAATTCCCACTCGATTTCAATATAATTCCAAATCCGGGAAAAAGCAAATGAAACTTTTCTTAATTTTTTCCTCTTTCGTATTCCCTCCAACACCCCGGCACCATAGTCCTTTCCAAATCCGTTTCGAATAAAAAACCCCCATTTTACCAGATATCCAATCAGCAGAGGAAGAAAATTAACAGCCAACATTCCAGACGGCATATTCTTATAATTCATATACACGCTGTTTCTTGCAGAAAGTTTCACTTTAAATGAATTATATTTTGAACCGCTTGTTCCGCTCCCCACATGATAAACCCGAGCTGCCGGACAAAACCAATTCTGATACCCATAAATCCGAGCACGAAACCCAATATCCATATCCTCTAAATAAGCAAAATGCTGTTCGTCAAAATATCCGATTTTCTCAAATACTTTCCTGCGGTAAATCGCAGCAGCAGCACAGGCAGAAAATATCCGCTCCTCTTTTACAAAATACTTCTCCGATCGTGCCACCCCACGCTGAAACTGCCACCCCACCAGACAATACATATCACCGGCATCATCCATCCGCTCCCTCTCCCGAAACTGAAGAATCTTACTGCTGACCGAAAATGCCTTAGGATGCCGCTCTATCGCCCTCTCTAACTCCTCAATCAACCCCGCCTCCGCCTCTGTATCATTATTTAGCAGCAACACATAAGGCGTCTTTGCCATTCGAATCCCCCGATTCACCGCCCCGCAAAACCCGTAATTCTTTTTACAAGAAACCACCTCTACCTTCGGAAAATACTCCCGAATATACTCTACACTGCCATCCGAAGAACCATTGTCAATAACCAAGGTATAAAAATCTGTCTGTGTCTGCTTAGAAAGTGCCTTCAGACAATCCTCTAAAAAATGCTTCCCATTATAATTTGGAATAATTACCGTTGTCTTCATACCTTGTCACCTTCCTTTTCCAACATCCCTCGAATCATCTGTACATACTCCAAATCCTTCCGAAACCGCTCCTCTGGTCTCTTCAAAGAAAAATCTCCAGCAATCAAGGTCAGATTCGGATTATAATAAGGATCCCCCTTTAAATCCTCCTCCCACTTCTCTGCAAACCGTACAATCTCCCGATGAAACCGTCTCTGTTTCTGCGGCGTATCCTCTGCTCCCCGTGATTTTGATTCATAATGAAACAACTCCACGCCCGGATCATACACCACCAATTTTCCCAACAAATGCCTTACCTTCAAACAAAAATCCACATCATTAAACGCAACCGCAAGCTCCTGATCCAATCCCCCTACCTTCTCAAAATCCTGCTTCGAAACCATCATACAAGCCGCCGTAACTGCCGAAAGGTTTTGCTGACACACCGCCCTTGCAAAATACCCAGGTTCCATTCCAAGCTGTCTAGAAAAAGCATGTCCGGCAATTCCTCCAAGCCCAAGAATTACCCCGCCATGCTGAATCGTCTTATCGGGATAATACAGCTTCGCTCCGACAATCCCAACCTCTTCTCTCTGACAATTTGAAAGCATCCGCTCCATCCAATCCTCTGAAATCACTTCCATATCGTTATTTAAAAACAACAGATATTCTCCCTCTGCAAACGACACCCCATAATTATTAATTTCAGAAAAATTAAATTTCCCTTTCCACTCCACTACCCGAATCCGATTCCCTTTATCCCTCTGCTCCAACTCCCGATAAAAAGCAAACGTCTCTGCCTGAACACTATTATTTTCTATCACAATAATTTCAAAATTTCGATACGTAGATTTCTCCAAAATCGAATCGATACAAGTCTTTAACGTCTCCCTTTCATCCTTATTCGGAATCAAAATCGAAATCAGCGGTTCCCCCTGTACCGGATAAGTAACCCGATAAAATCCAAGATGTTCCTGCATCGCAACTTCCCCTTTTACCCCGCAGCGTTCCAAATGAGAAGCAATCGCCCTCTGCCCCGCCGTATAACAGTACATCTTACTCTGCTGATTCGCCGCCGTAGAATTTCTATGCATCCGCCAGTGATACAGCACCTTAGGAATATGCACAATCTGTTTTGTCTGCTCCACACAGCGAAAGATAAAATCATAGTCCTGCGAGCCATTATATTCACTGCGGAATCCTCCGACCCGTTCCACAATCTCCCGCTTCACTACAAAAAAATGACAGATATAATTATTAGACCGCAGCAGATCCAAATTGAAATCAGACTTAAAATGCGGCTCCGAATACAAAGTCCCCTCTTCATTCACCTTATCTTCATCCGTATAAACAATCTCCGCCTGCCGATTCTCAATAGCCTGATACACTTCATACAAGGCATCCGGTGCCAGCAAATCATCATGATCAAACAACGCCAAATACGTTCCCGAAGCCATTAAAATACAGGCATTGGTATTCTCCGAAATTCCTCCATTCTTCTCCAGTTTCTGATACCTTACCCGATTCTCCCTCTGAACCAGTGCCCTGCACCAGTCCCCAACCTCTCCGTGCTCCGAATCACTTCCATCCGCCAGACACAATTGCCAATCCGAATAACTCTGATCCAAAACCGACTGCACCATCTCTTCTAAAAAAGAAAGCGGGGTATTATAAAGAGGCACCAAAATACTAAATTTTACCTGTCTCTCGAACTGCTCCCCACTTTGACGAAGCAATTCCTCCCTAGAAGGAAGTCCCGCCTTCCGCCACTCCATATAATCCATCTGCGGTTTTAACTGACTTGCCACCTTCTTCATCAACACAGAAGGACCTTCCCTCATCAAAATCCTAACCGCCTTTATACACTTCTTTGGAATATTCTTCATAAAACACCCTCCGCACACCCAACTATTCTTAAACTATCTTTAAATAGAAAGAGCATCTTCTCCTTTCCCTTCCAACCACCAAAAACAATCTATCTTTCATTACCCCCGAAATATCCCACGTCTCCACTTCTCATAAAGATTTCATACCGCCCGGAACACACAGCAGACAGCCTAGAGGGAATCTCTGCAGGGGTATTGCTTCCCGCCGGCACTTAGATGCTGTCTTTTAGCATCTTATGTGCCCGCTGCGAGGAAGCCTTAGTGCAAACGGCCCCAGCAGAGATTCCCTCTAGGCTGTCTGCGTCCTGACTACTATCCAAACCATCTGTCTCCCATTTGAAACCTACCCAAACCATCTATCTCCTATTTGAAACCCTATCCACCCCCATTTGAATCCTCCTCCGAAACACCAAAACCCCCAATAAAATCAACACGCCGCACCCAGCAACCCCAATCATCCTCCAAACCGATACCGGCTCATACCGAAACTCCACCTGATGTACTCCCCTCTCCGGCAGATAAACCGCCCGCATCAAAAAATTCGCCTTTAACAACTCCGCTCTCTCTCCATCGATATAAACCGCCCACTCATCATCATAATACTCATTAAACAGCAAAAACCTTCCCTCCGAAACCGAAACCTCCAAAACGGTACAGTCATCCCGCTCCGAAACCAGCGTAACCTGCTCCTCCTCCCCCAACTTCGAAAACGCAATCCGTCCATAAGGTGCATTGCGTGGATCAGTCGATTTTACGGTATCCACCCGATCCCACAACTGTGCTTCCGTCACGCTCCCGCTGTAATAATCCGTAGAAATAAACACCGTATGCGGCAAAAACTCCTCTGCCATCCAAGCAATCGTTGTCTTCTCCGAATCCCCGATAAATGCCGTATCACAAAGCGTAAATCGCTCTGTCCACTCATTCATCTGTTTAATAAATAAACCATCCTTTCCGTCATAGACAGGCATCCAATTCTCATTGACAAACCCGGCAATTAAAATCAAATCCCCATCCACCGTCTCTCCATTTACAATTAAATCCCCCTTATATACATCTTTTCCCGCACGCCACACTGTAACCGGCAGCTTTTCGTCCTGTGCCGAATTATAAATATACAATTCATAGACCCTCCCTGCCGAATCAGCAACCGTATCAAACTCCATTAATAGATAATCATTATCCTGAAATGTAGCAAGCGGGTATGCCTCTTCACAAATCACCCGTCCGCTGCCCTTCTCGGTCAGCTGCACCCGAAGCTCCTCCAAACTGTCATAGACGTTTCCAAACGTAGCCGCCTGTATCTGAAGAGATGAAAATCCGTCCCTCTCTACCGTAAACGTCTGCCTTACATACTTTTCTCCATGCAGATCCCCTACAGAAGTCTGTCCGTCCCGATTCTCTACATAGACCTCTGTCTCATACTTGGTCGTATCCGCAATATACTTCACCCCCAGATATTTTAACAGATTATAATTCTGAATCTCCCAGACAGCCGTCCGAGTCGGCGTTGTATAATACCACTCATCCATTACCGTAAAGTACAACGTCAAATCTGGATTCGTATTAATTAAATTATGTGAACGAGTATCCTTTAGCCCATAAAACACATTCATATTTGGAAACAGCGTCCAGGTATCCACTGCCGTAATCCGCTCCCCATTCGGCGTATGTTCCTGCAGGTAGGCAATGGAATCAGTCGGATCGGGAACATCCTTTTCTCCCTTTTCAATAAAGGGCAGATAGCTGCTGGCAAATCCTCCTAAATCCAAGACAGCAACTATACAGAGCACCGCTAAAATTTCCTTTCTCCCCCACCATGCATAAAAAATCAAACACAGAGCACTTGCCAAAATATAGCACAGTGTAATGATTTTTGTATCAGTAAGTGTCTCTGACAGCATCTTGATATCTAATTCAGAAAAATATACCCATCCGCCCAGTACAATCAAAACAGCCGGCAAGAACAGATACCAATGTTTTTTATAGTATGCCCGATTTTCTATCAAATCCTCTATATGAAACCCGGCAAGAATAGAAATCGTAAAATTTAAAAGCACCAGTACCCGAAACTTATTCGAAGTATTGACAGCCGGCAGCCGTGTATAGATAAAATCCAATGTATGTGTATAAGTTAAAAGCAGCAGCACCACCGCCGCTCCCGCCCAATACCAAATATTCTTCCGCTTATGCAGCCGAATAAATGTACAGAGCAACAAAATCAGCCCCAACATTCCAATATAAAAGGTACACTCATTAAAATGACGTGCTAATTCCTGTGTCCAGTCTGGATAATAAGAAAGGGATAGATAAAATGTCTCCAATGTATCAAACCCCTGATTTCTCCTAGATTCAGTATAGCCATTTGAACCAACTGAAAACAAAAGCTGTGCTGTATAAGGAAAACTCATCAGTCCTGCTATCACAACCGAGCTGCCGAATTCACAAAAAACCACCAAAATCTTTCGTATCTCTGTCCGATAGCGGTGAATCGTAAGCACCACAATCCAAAGACCCAGCAAATATAAAAAATAGGCAGCAAAAGTCGGCATCCCTGCTGCCAGCATAAGATAAAGCACGAATGCAAGCCAAATACTGTCCGATACTTTCCGATTCTGAACCAACCGCCATACCAGCAAAAATGCAAAAGGAGCAAACAACGCCACATCGCTGTGAGGCCAGCTATGCCAGCATACTAATGAGGAACAAAATGTATATAAAATTCCGCTCACAACTGACGGCAGTTTTCTGCACCCAAACTCCCGCACCAGGCAATACATTGCAAAAAATGCCATAATAAACTGAAATACCGATTTTATAAAGGTAGCAGCCCCCAGCGGAAGCAGATAGAGCAGATAGAGCGGGTACATCACAATCGAAATATCTTCTTTTGCCCCCATTCCAATCATATTGTTCCAAAACTGATAAGGTTCTCCGCTTCTCATCGTAGAAAAAATAGTCTGAATCAGGTTGTCCATCGTATCCGAAAGAATCGGTCCCTTTGTAGCTACTCCCAGACTTTTCCAAGGCATCATACGATAAACTAGATTTGAGTAAGACAAGCGGTATACCCCAAAGATCATATCCCGATATACATAAAGAACCGCCCCAAAAATTCCCAGAAGAATTGGCCAGTTCGCCTTTAAAAAATTATTTATTTTCTTTTTCTGCATCATTGTCGTAATCCATCTTTCTTACTCGATATTGAATATCTTCTAAAATCTTTCTGTTTGCTGCAATAATATCTGCCTGAAGCCCCACAATAAAAGTCTGAAATCCAAGCATCATCAGTGTACTTGCTAAGATAAGGGACTGTACATGTCCATTCCCTTCTCCCATTGCAATAAATACCAAAAACCGCACGCCAAGAATAAACCCAAGTGCAAACACGGTTCCTCCTACCAGAGAAAAAAACTGCATGGGTTTATACATCACAAAGGCACGGACAATGGTTACAATAGACTTTTTTACATATCCAAACATACTTTTAAACAGACGAGACTTCCGAAGCTCGGGATTGGTACGAATCGGTACGGAGGTCATAGCGATTTTCTCCCGTCCTGCCTGTACGATTGTCTCTAGAGTATAGGTATACTCATTTACCACATTCAGACGAAGTGCCGCTTCCCGGCTAAAGGCACGAAAACCACTTGGGGCATCTGGAATATCAGTTTTAGAAGCAATTCGCACCACATAGCTTCCAAAATGCTGTAGTTTCTTTTTCAGCGGTGAAAAATGTGCTGTCTGATCAATCGGCCGCTCTCCAATCACAATATCGGTCTTTCCCTCCAAAATGGGTCTGACCAATTTTTCAATATCTTCTGCTACATATTGGTTATCGGCATCGGTATTTACAATAATATCTGCCCCATTTCGCAGACAGGCGTCTAATCCTGCCATAAATCCATAGGCAAGCCCTTTATTTCGTTTAAAATTTACGACATAATTAACACCCCATTTTTTTGCTACTTCTACTGTCTTATCCTTACTTCCGTCATTAATAATCAAATATTCAATTTTATCAATTCCATCGATCTGCTTGGGCAAATCGTTTAGTGCGATATGAAGCGTCTCTTCTTCATTATAGCACGGTATCTGAATAATCAGTTTCATTTGTCTTCTCCTTTAACCTCAAGAATTTTCTCAGCAAGTGCCTGCGGATTACCCATTTCTACAAAATAAATCCCTTCCATGTCCTCTGAATAGAGTTCTCTATTAGCGGGATTGTCGCCTAATATCATTGGTTTTTTCATTGCCTGATAGATATAAGCCTTTCCTGGAATCGTTCGCTTTGCTTTCTGGATCTCTCCATTAAAATGTCCGGCTAGACACAGATCCGCCTGAGCAATCGCTTCGGCAAGCTGCTCTTGTGGAAGCCAGGACAGATACGTAATGGTATCACTCTCTATTTTTTGATATTTCTTTTCAATTGGTCCTATTAAAGTAAAATGAACGGCAGAATTTCTCCGCAAAATCTGTGCTGATTTTAACACAATATCCACGCCTTGTAAAGGCAGAATACTTCCAAAATAAAGTACCTCAAAAAAATCATTTTCTTTTTTCTTCTCTCTTGGATAATATATAGTAGTATCTGCCTCTAGATATAAAGTATGCAGTTGTTTAGGAGAAGCGTTGAATTCTTCTGTAAAATATTTTCCATGTTCCTTGGTATCACAGATAATAGTATCGGCAAGGGAAATGGTTTTTTGATCTAAATAGTGAAAAAATTTACTAAATAGACTGTTTTTTTTGAATTTTTTTCGATCAAATATAAATGTATCATACATAGAAATAAAAAAATCGATTGTAACTGATTTTTTACGAAATTTCCACTGCCAAAAGGGGAGAATAAGCTGAGGGGCAAAGCCTATAAAAACTTCATCATATTTTTTTAGGTTTTGAAAGAAAAGTTTGGTATAGACGGTAAGAAGCCGTTTTGGATAGCTTTTGGAAAGAGAACCTATTATTTTTACTTCTTGATTCTGCTTTTTTAATAGATTGATTTCTTGTGTATTGCGTAGGTAGTCTAAGTTTTTGGTTGTGATAAATAGTGTTTTTTTCTTCAATTTTACGGGTCCCTTCTTAAATTAGTTTTGGTTTTGATTTTTCGTCTCTGGTTTAATCTGGAAAAGTGTTTTTGGGCAGAATACTGGGGGTAAGATTGGTATCTTACTGCATCTATTTTCTGCCTATTGGATTTTTCCGGGCAGGACACCAGGTTTTGGAATTGGTCTTTTTCTGCTGTTCCGCTCTCCAGAAAGTAAGAAGGACTAAGGCTTCTGCAGGAACATGCATCCAACCAGACGGAACGGGGTGCAATTCGCCTCTGCAGGAGGCTAAACACACCCCTTTTTTTGCCATCAGATGATGGCAAAAAATCCTGATTTTTGAGCAGAAGCCTAAGACCTTCTAACTTTCTTCCGAAGTCACAGCAGAAAAAGACCAATTCCAAAACCCGGTTGTTTTTTCAGCAATGTACATTTTTTAACCTATCGAGGAAGTCCCCTGTTTCTAAGCCGTGAAGGCGAAAGCGGTGGGTTGAGGGACTTCCTTGTGTCAGGTAGGGTGCAAGTCCCATCTGACAAGCTGCAATAGCAGCATGGGATTATGAGGAAGTGGCGGAGTAGATTCTGAATTTCCTTTTTTTATTTTCTCTTTTTGGTTCTAAGATGATAGTAACTTTCAAATCCGGCAAATGCCACTACTTCTCCTAATATTGTCCATATTCTGGTTGTTAATGTAATTAATAGTAATAGTTCATAAGAGTAGCGTTCTCCTAACAGCAGGCGAAGGACTCCCTCCCGGACTCCCATTCCATTGGGAGAGGGGCTTAAAAAACCGGCTACCCAGGAAATCGGATAGGACAGCATAAGATAGAGTCCCTGCAGCCAGCTAATGTTTTCAAAGGCTCTTACTAATACAATTAATCCAAATCCAGTAAATAGCCAGACTCCGACATATTGGGCTAAGATTTGATAAACATAGCGATTTTTTATCTGCATCCCAGATAGATCTTCTCGGAATACTTTTCCAAGTATTTTGATTCCTATTCGGACTATCCATGGAAGGAAGATAAGAATTAAAATGGTAATTAGGATAAATCCTGCTGTTAAAATTGGTGTTAAAAATTCTTGTATCAATACTGGTAAAAAAAAGAGCAGGAATAAGCCGCTTGATAAAATCTGAAATACATATTCCAATATCATGCTGGCTGTAGTAGCCGATTTTTCTACTCCTTTTTCTGTACACATATATGCCTTTCCTACAATATTCCAAATCCCTCCCGGAATATAGCGTGCCAGAGCAGATACCATATGAATATGCAGATATTCTCTTTTTTCCAGCCGGCTGTCCATTCTCCAAAGCAGATATGCCCAATTATATCCGGTTGCTAGAAAAGCAGCCGCATAGAGTAAAATGGCAATTCCTAATATTCCTAGTTTTGCATTTTCCAGATAGGGACGGATATCCTGCCAGTTTTGTATAAATTCTTTTACCATAAATCCTAGAATTACTGCTGCAAGCAGAATTCCGCCGATCTTTACTATTTTTTTCTTTAAACTCGTTTTCTCTTTCATGTAACTACCTGTCTTTTTCTTAGATTCCATTGTTTTACTGCTGAATAGAGTGTCTCTATAATTAAACTTAGATAGATTCCTATTGCTGCCATATTTTGAAGCATAAAATTATCAAACTGTGTCCGAAACAAGCGTGTTTCAGGCAATGAGATACGAAACTGCAGCGGACTAACTGCCAAAATAAATAGAACTAAATACAGCCAGTCTAAATTGCTGTGATCTTCTTCGTTTAAAAAGAAAATCAGCGGAATAAACAGATAGAGTCCGCAGTAATACCCGCTGTGTGTCGGAGAAAGCAGCAGTGCACAGGTCAGCAGCAAAATTCTTTTCCAAAACTTTTCCTGAAGCCATGCCATTGCCGCAATAAGAACCATCAGTACTTTTGCTATTCCAAAACCAATGGACAATAGATTGGTCGTATCTAAGATATGATTGGTTACAATACTGAAGCTTCCCCCATAATATTTTTTACTGTTTAATTGTACATTATAGAGTAATTGAGGAACGGCTGCAAAACCTTCTTCAAAAAATAAAAACGGCAGAAATACCGCAATAACCCCATACAAAATTGCCCATGCTGTATCTTTCCAACGTTTTTCATATAAAAGCAGCACGCCAAAGATTGCCGGATAGACTTTTAATGCAGCGGAAATCGCCAGCCCTACTAAAGCAATATGGCGATAAACTGGATTTTCATCCCGATAAAACAATAGATACAGCCATAAAAAAGCAACCGCTAAAATGATTGTATTGGCTCTGTCAATATTATAAAGAATCAGCCCCGAACAGGCACATGCCAAAGTAGTAAAAAGTTTTTCTAATCGCCTTCCGCTTTTTCCCTCATACATCAAATAAAAAAACAGCCCAAAAGAAAGCAGCAAAAATACAAAACAGCCGATCATTGCCGCCTGTTCGGGGCGAATCTCTTTGGGCAGCTCATGAATAAAATCTCCCAATTTAGAAAATGGATACAAAATCAAATATGCCAGAGGCAGATAATTCCGGTTGACCAATCCGCCATATCCGTCCTGATAGGGATTTCGATTTGCCGTATAATTTAAAGTATTAAAAAAATCCATAAAATAATCATCCTGATCCGGAAAAAGAAGACTTCTCTGGCTTCCCTGCGGATTCTGCAAAAATAACGTCAATGTAATCAATCCCAATGTAAACATAGAAATACAAAATACCAATGTAAATACCTGTGAACGCTTCATTCTACCTCACCTTTCTATATACCGGAACGGTTAATAAAATAAACCGAAGAATATTGGCACCCAATGTTCCAACTGCAAGCCCGACCAAGCCGCCAGCCGCAGCACCAATAACAGCAAATAAAATATAAAGGATGGCATAGGCTGTTTCCACAAATACCTGAAGTTTCATATCACAAAGCCGAATTGCCATCATATTTACAATACTACAACTATAATATACAATCTGTGCCAGATTTCCCATATCCATCACAGCCAAACAGTTCCTATAAGCCCCCGGATAAAGAATCCCAATCATGATTCTAGACATAGGAATCCCCGCCAAAAAGAACAACAAAACTGCCCCCAAAGAACCCGCTACCACCTTATAAACCATCTTCTTATCCAACGAAATTGTGCCCTTTGAAATATTGCTTAACAGCACCGCCGTAATCGGAGGAATCACTAATGCAACACATTTCCCATAAGTAGTCGCAATATAATAAGTAGACACCTGCTCACTCCCCAAAAGAAACTGCACCAAAAACCGATCCATATAGATCAATGCATAGCTAATCAGATAAGAACCTGTCAGAGTCGCTGCATTTTTCGTAGTCTGCAGAAAATACTGACTGACTCCCTTTTTTCTATCCACCCAAAATAACTTTCCTGATACAGCAGCATAAATAACCGCAACTGTCTCTCCAATCAAAAAAATAACATACCACTGCCCTGTTGCCCGAAACCCCAAATAACCAGCCAAATATCCAAATGACATCAGTACAGAAGAAAGCAAAATCTTCTTATAATTAATCTCAATCCGAAATACACACTCCGAATACAGCCGCACCATCAGCACCACAGAGGTTATCCCAAACAAAACACTTTCTCTCACCCCCATCTGTTCTACAGCCATTCCAAAACAGAACAAAATCAAAACACTAATCAAAGCCTCCGCCGCTATAATCCGCCGATAGTCCCTAGCCCGCTCCCGATCCGTCTCCTGATTCAATACCCGAATATGATTCAATGCCTCTCCGCAGCTATAAGAAAAAATACAAATATACCCATAATACACCACATAATCCCCAAATGCCGCATCTCCTAATGTCCGATTCATCCAAGGCTCAATCAACCCCTTTAAAACCAGAAAAAAAATACACTTTGCCCCAATCGACAAAATTCCATCCTGAAGCATCTTATTCCCCAACAACTTTATCAGAAAACCTTCTTTTCCTCTCCACAATTTCTTTTTCACAATTTCCTAATCTCCAGTAATCTTTTAATCTCCAACCATCCCTACCTAAACCAAACAATAAAATTCCTCATACTCTCTCTTACCTCTAATCCACCATCCTATTAATCCAGAAAACAGATAGATGGGGGAGGCATCTTCCCACTGATACGACTTCGGAAGAAAGTTAGAAGTTTTTGACTTCTGCTAGAAAACAAAGGATTTGAGGGCACTTGTGCCCGAAAAAGGGGTGTGTTTAGCCCGTTGCACGGGCGAATTGCACCCCGGTCCGTCCGGCTGGATGCACCAATATGCAGAAGTCTTAGAACTTCTTACTTTCTGGAGACCGGAGTATCAGTGAGAAGATGCCTTCCCCATCTATCGTCCCCTCGGAACCACCTCTCGCTATCGACCTCTTTCCCTTTATTCCCCATCCTCTTCCAAATCAAAATTAATCCTCTCCTCTTCCACCACAAGCGGTCTCTTCATCACCCTAGAATTAATCGTAAGCACATACTCCCCCAGCATCCCAATAAAAAACAACTGCACCGATCCAAGCAAAAACATCCCAATCAAAATAGGTGCCGTTCCGGCAATAAAGCGATCCCAATAGATCAGCTTCAGCACCAAATAAACCGCTGCCACCGCCATACTAAAAGCCGCACACAAAAACCCCACCAAAGTTGCCAGTCGAAGCCCTACCTTCGTATAAGAAGTAATACTCAGCATCGCCGCATCATAAAGCCGGTAAAAATTATTACTGGTCTTCCCAGCCCTCCTCTTAGGCTGTGTATACTCCAAATCCTTTCTGCGAAAGCCCAGCTCCGCTACAATCCCCCGCAAAAAAGGTGTCGGATCATCTAACTGCTTTAACACCTCGATAAACTTCCTGTCATACAGCCCAAACCCCGTAAAATGCTCAATCTGCTCCACCTGAGAAAGCCTCTTAATCATCTTATAATAACAGCTCCTAAAAAAATACATCCATTTGCTCTCCCGGCTGCTGGTCTTAATTCCACAGACAATCTTATACCCTTTCTCCCACTCCTTTACAAATTTAGGAATCATCTCAATCGGGTCCTGAAAATCTGCCGCTACCAAAATACCGCAGTCCCCTGTAATCTGCAAAAGCCCATAATAAGGAGAATTAAACTGTCCGAAATTTTTAGCATTTAAAATAGCCTTAATTTTCGAATTTCCCGCACACATTTCCTTTAGCAATCCTCGTGTTTTATCCTGAGAATCATTATCAATAAAAATAATCTCATAGTCATAACCAGGCAGCTCTTCCTGAAATGTACGAATAATTGCTTCACTTAACGGAACTACATTCTCCTCCTCATTAAAACAAGGAACCACAATACTAACCTTTTTCATGAATCAAACCTGTTCCTTTCCCATACCACTGTATCGTCTCTTCTATTCCCTCTTCAAATGTATACTTTGGCACAAACCCCGTATCCTCTGTCAGTTCAGAAATATCGGCACACAAATACATCACCTGATTTTTTGCATAAGGAACTGCTCCAAGAGCAATCTCTCCTTCCCTATCCATCTTGTCCCAAATCGTAAAAATATATTCTTTCAGCGGTCGTGCTGTTCCGCTTCCAATTGGATAAACTGCTCCGTCCCTTCCCCGCTCCGCAATTAAATATAATGCACGTGCCGCATCTTTTACATAGAGATAGTCCCAAAGCTGTTCTGCTTTTGAAAATCCTGCCGTCTCTTTTGCTGCAAACTTGCGGATCGCTGACATAATCATCGTTCGCTCTAGATCAAATGCTCCATAGATACTTAATATTCTTACCCACTCATGCCGCATCCCCAAAGATTGACACAAAATACGGCTCATCTGCCCCGCTGCCAATTTTGCAATGCCATATCCATTCTCAGGAAATGCCGGTGTAGCAGACGTCAGTTTCTGTTCCGTCCGTCCATACTCCGCCTGTGAACCAGCACCCACAAACACCTGACAGCCCAGACGGGCTGCCAGCCGCACTGCATCTAGTGTATAACGAATATTGTTATTTTGCAAGTCCATATCATTTCGGGAATCTCCAAATGTCCCCTCCCACCCCAGATGAAAAAATACGTCCTGCTTCTGCTCTATTCCCCCGCTTGACAATAAAACTTCTTCCTTTGAAAGTTCCGTTAAATCCAACTCTATTTTTTTTAATCCCTTCCGATCAGAAAGCCGCCCTGCCCTCTTTGAGCCTTTTCTTATCAAAGCTGTTACACAAGCTCCCTGGCTTAGCAGATAGTCTGTCAGTGCTATCCCAATCATTCCGGTCGCTCCTGTTACGACAGCATGTTCTATCCTACTTGCCATAAGATTCCTCCACCAAAGGAATCAGCATATTTTTCTCTAATTCCTCCCGATCTAAAAATGGTGCTAAATCCTCTAAAGGAGGAGAAACCAACGTGCCGTCCTCCAATCGCCGAGTAGCAGACTTTGGTTCGAATTTCTGATCCATTGAGACCATTACCTCACAGATAACGGGTCCTTCCATGGCCAATGTCTCCTCTATCCGCTCCCCTAACTGCTCATTTTTCTCGATTCTCCTATAGGGATAGCCATATGCCCCTGCTAGTTTCTCCATCTCAGGAAAACTTAAATCTCCGCTGTCATATCCGATTCCAACCAAAGGCTCTCCAAAAAAGTTGCTCTGTGTCTGCCGAATGGAATGATAGCCATTATTATTAATTAAAAAGATCTTAATCGGCATCCGATGGTGAATAATGGTCTGCAGCTCCTGCAGATTCATCTGAATACTGCCGTCTCCTGTTACTAAAATAAGATCCAAATCACTCTTTTCTTTCCGCTCTTCTATATCTTTTTCTGTTTTAATAGGATTTCCGCAGGAATCTATCGTTGGTCTTGCCCTCTTTAAAACCCGATTGCCGTATAAAGCTACACATGCTCCGATTGCCGCCGGCAGATCATATCCCATTGAAGCGATTGCAGAATTAATAATAAACCGCTGTCCCTTTTTTATTATATAGCCATGGCTTCCGACTACACATGCCGAACCGTTTCCTACAACAGTAACTTGGTTTTCCAAAAGCCGGCTGCTTAACTCCTTAATAAATGCATAGACATTGACACAAGGCTGCGGCTGATAGTGCTTTTGCTGTACCACTGGATAGTTCTGTTTCCAGTTTTGGCATATGGTCAGCCATTTTTCTTGCTGAAACCATTTTGTCTCTTTTCCCTCTAATTCCTTTTCCAATTCCTTTTCTAATTTTTCCAAAAACTCTTTTGCATCGGCATGGATTGGCATCTCACAGTGAAGAACTGGCTTCTTCATCTCTTCCGCATCAGCATCTACCATAATCACAAATGCCTCTCTTGCCCATGTCTTTACATGATAGCCAACTTGACGAATACTCAGCCGGTTTCCAACAGCCAAAATGCAATCACTGTTTTGTACAGCAAAGTTTCCTGCACGATCTCCCATAATCCCGCCGCGTCCCACATAGAGAGGATGAGCATCCTCTATTGCATCAATACTGTCCCATGCCGTAACGACCGGAATATTTAGTTTCTCTGTTACTCGCCGAAAAACCGCATGTGCTCCTGCAATCCGAATTCCGTTTCCGGCATAAAATATGGGCCTTTTCGCCTCTTTTATCTTTGCAAGTACAGCCTGTACGGTTTTTTCTTCTGTCAAAGAAGGAAGGATTGTCCTATTTTCTCTTTGATATTCTTCTGGATCAAACGCCGTCTGCTCCTCTGTATCAATATAGCTTCCCTGAATATCCACTGGAATATCCAGCCAGCAAGGTCCTGGTCTTCCGCTCTGTGCAATATAAAGTGCTTTCTCTACACAATAGCGAATCTTCTTGGTATCAATTACCATTTCGCAATACTTTGTCATACTGCTGACTGCTTTTGTAATATCAAATTCCTGATCTCCCATCGCACGCAAATTTAATCCCGTGCTGCGGGCTGTTGTATCATAACGCACCTGCCCTGACAAGATAAACATAGGAATCGAATCCAAATATCCTCCTACTACCCCTGTAATGGCATTCGTTCCCCCCGGTCCTGTCGTAACGCAGACAGCTGCTATTTTATTATAAATTCTGGCATAACTCTCCGCTGCAATGGCACAAGCCTGTTCATGATGATTATATACACAGGTCAATCCCTCTTGATGTCCTAATCCATCATTTAAATGCATAGCACCTCCGCCTGTAACGGTAAATACATGGGAAATCCCATGTTCCACCAATAATTGAGCAATATAATTCGATACTTTTATCCTCATGGTCACATCCTCCTGGTAAAATTTACTTGAACAAATCAAATTAGTCTTATTTTACCCGATTCTGTAATTTAATTCAATCATTTTCCGATAGAAGCTACATTTCAGCAAAGAATTCGTTTAAAGAGACTTCCAAACCACGACAGATTCCCTGCAGTGTATCTAAAGTGGGATTTTTAATTCGACCGCTAATCAGATTCATAATGGTTGACATAGGAATATCTGCTCTATCGGCAATCCGATAATATGTCACCGCCTTTTCTCTGCTTAGTTCCACAATTCGCTCTCCTACAGTTTTTTCCTCATAATCTGTTCCCCTGTAATTATTGTTCATAAAATTTTCCCCTCGTTTCCGTTGACATTCCCTAATTGCTTCGCAGCTTTTAAATTTCTAATCTTACTGCTTCCCCGTTTTCCCTTTTCCTTATTTTTTCTATGTTCTATTATTCTATAACAAAGAAAAGGTGTCAATTAGCATTTTATTACAAGAATTTTGTCGAATTTTGTCACTATTTCTGCTTTTTCTCGCCTTTGTTAGCTATAAGAATAATTTTTAAACCTATTCTATAGATAAAAGATTGTCAATCTATTATTCTTATGTTACAATTTTTCTATCCTTTGTATTTCTTCTTTTACTTAATAAATGCGGGAAACCGCATCCATTTTTTTACATTCAATTCGATACTTATCCTTATGGATGGAAAAAGACTTTAGTAGGGGGTTCTTATCCCTTTTACTAAAGTCTTTTTCTTCTCCAATCTACTGTCTATTCTGCTGCTGTCTGTGTTTCAGATCCCTCCTCGGAAGAATCTGTTTCTCCTGAACTAGATTCTCCTTCCTCTGATGTTGTCTGCTGCTTTACTAAATACGTTAATTCTCCTTTTTTATCTGTTACCAAATAATTTTCTTTTAATCCGCCTACATATTCGCTTACTGTCTGATTGACCAGCCGTTCAGAAATTGTAGTGCGGCAGGTCTCGTCATATTTTCTCTCATCTAACTGTACTACATAAACTGCATGATTTTCCGTATCCTCTACCTTTGTTATCTCTCCTGCAGCACGTCCTTCTTCATATATCCACTCGGCATACTGAGAAGATACCGAAAAATAAGTAGCATCTGCATGGAAAGATTTTTCTGTCTCTGGATCACTGTACTCTGCTTTCTGATCCTCTTTTGCATATTCCTCACACAAAATCTCAAAATCTTCCCCTGCCTTTAACCGCTGAATCATCTCGTCTGCCTGTGTATTCAAATCACGCATAGCCGTTGTTATCGCTTCCTCAGAAGCCCCCTCTTCTAGTTCCGCCTGAAATGAAAATTCATGATAGTCCACTTTATCATAACTATTTTTATTTTCTTCGTAATAAGTGGTAATTTCTTCTTCTGATGGGGCATAGAGTTCTTTTAGATGTTCATAATAAGCAGATGCAAACAGCATCTCTTTTATAAACGGCTCCATATTACTCTCTGTAGCATAGGTTCCAAAAGAAGAAGTGTAATATTTGGCAACAGAAATCTTTGCTTCCGATGCCGAATTTTTTATATTCTCCAAATAAGACTGATAGTCTTCTGTTACATCATATTCAAATCCCTGTGCCTTTGCATCGTCCATTACTGCCTTTATCTCTGTTATACTATCCACTGCCATCTGATCAAAATTGTCCTTCCAAGTCAGAGTATCACTATAGTTCTGCTCTGCAAAATCCTTTGAAAGATCCAGTCCCATATAGGAGAGATAAGAATAATACGTATTAATATAACTATTTACCGCACTGTTATAATAATAGTCATATTCTAACTGGGTCAGTTCATGACTGCCCACCGTAATATAGACATCCTTTAAGGCTGCCTGTTTTTTTACAACAGAGCGAATGGTTACCCCTGCCAAAATACAGACCAGACAAAGCCCTGCTGCTAAAGTACCAATCTTCCAGCGTCTTGCCGCAAGTCTTTCTTTTTCTGCCTGAATTCGTCTGGCTTCCATCTTCCGATCGTACTTTGTTACAATCTTTTCTGCACCTTCTTTTCCTTCTGATGACTGCCTTCCTTTTCCTTGCCTGTTTTGATTACTTTTTCCCATTACATAATACTCCCTTTCATTTATTCCCCAATATTTTGACACAATTTCTTCTATTATACAAGCAGTTTATTTTATTTTTTAAAAAAATACCACTTTATTCCTGCTTTTTTAACAGAGATTGTTCTGCCTCATCTATTGACGAATAGCCATAAAATTCAGCTGTATTTTCCATAATCATCTCAGCCAAATTTTTCTTCTTTTGTGCCAGCTCAACTACAAACCGTCCATAAAGTTCCAACGTTCGATCCGAATAAATTCCAAGTTCTCCGCGAAGATATGTCTCATATGAGGTCTCCCATGGCGTATCCTGCACACTGTAGATGTTTCTTGCATTTCTTGCCATAAAAGGATACTTTTTTGAAAACTCCTCCATCCAGCTTACCTGAATTTTAATAATCTCTTCCTGCAAGACAATCCTTTCTATTTCACGCTTAGGAAGCAGCGGCTTTAACTTCTGATATTCTTCTGGTGCTGTCGATTCCATCATACGGGCATACTTCTCCATAATCAGATTCCATCCATTCTTTTCCGATTCCAAAAGATCTTCTAAATAGCTGACTAGCAGTTCCCGATTCCATGTCAGATACTGACTCTTCCGCATAATCTGAAATGTCTTCCAATCACTCTGGCACTCTGCCCTTTCTCCTTCTTGCTGCACATTATAAAACTGCTGCCACTCCAGATGGACAATTCTAGAAATTAAATCCATATACTCTGTCTTATTTTGTTCTGTCTGCTCTTTTGGTTTTCCCTGCAGCTCAAACCCTTTTTTCTTTTTATTCAGCAGCAATTCCTCTGCATGAAAAGCCAGATACGTACTCTCTTCCCTGACCAGTCCCTGCCGCTGCAGCTCCGCCAAAAGATAACGTGCCACCAGCTCAATCGTAAGTGCAATCTGATCAGCACCATTTACTTCGCCTGCACAATAATGCACATCTTTCCATGCCTCCCGCTGATCCGGCATATCTGCCACTGCATCCAAAATATCCCCAATCTCCGGTAAAATCGACAAAGAGAGCAGCCCCTTCCGCAGCCATTTGTAATAAGGCTCATAGGCTCGATTGAGCAAATATACAATCCGCATGGTATGCACCATCCATTCAGACAGAGAAACCTTTGCTGTTACATAATCCTGTCTTGCCATCATACGAGAATAATTATATTGTCCGTATTGAGAAAAATACGTAAGTTCTTCTGCTAATCGGCAGCGAAATACTTCCTCTGGATAATATTCCTTCAGCTTCTTCCGAACACCAGAAAAAATCCCAGCATCATCCCGAAATACTGCCCCGTTTGTAGCTGCCGCCAAGGCTCCGTCTGGTATCTGCATCCATTCCTTAAGTTGTTCAGGCAGTCCCGGCTGTCTTAAAAAATAGCGGTAAAACTCATTTATCGTGATCACGCCCCGCCGTTGATTTTCCCGAAAAGCAGACGAATATTCCGCTGTCTTCTCTCCTTTTAATACAGAATGGCTTAAAAGTTCCTGATAAGCCGCCTCCAATTCTTTTCCTATTGTCCAGTTTAATTCCTCCGGTATCCAAAGACAAAGCCCTAGTGCAAAGTCATGATCTGCTGAAATCTCGTCCTCATATCCAAAGCACTCTGAACCCTCTCCTGCAAGCCCCACCGCTATCTGCTGTTCATACTCTGGAAAACGTGCATGAATCATTGGAGCAGCATATTGCATATAGAACTCTCTGCACTTTTCTAAATAAACCCCTGTTCGTTCTTTTGTAGGTGAAAGTGCTTCCTCTTTTGTTATAGGCTCTTCTTTTGTTATCGCTGCTTCTTTTTCTATGGTTTTTTCTTTTGTTATTGCCTTTTCTTTTTTAATTATTCTATTTTTATTCTCTTCTTCGTCCTTTTCTTCTTCTTTCTCTGTTTCTCTGCTTTGTATTATCTCTGCCTTTTTGTCCTGCTGCTTCTGCTTTTCTTCCTTCTGCCGCTTAAGCTCTTCCTCCGCCTTTTGGCAATTTTCAGAAATCCGCTTATATGCCTCTGTCCTTCCTACCTGTTTCTCCAATTTTTCCATTGCCGTCTTATAATAGTGAATGGCTTCTTCTTGCCTTCCCCTGAGATAACAGGCATCTCCGGCTGCCGCTAATGCTCCGCTGTAATGAAAATCTTCTCCTCCATTTTCTTCATAAATTTCAAGCCCCTGCTTTAAATGTTTTTCTGCTTCCTCTATCTCCCCCAGCCGCAGCAGTGTAACCGCCAAATTTGTATGTGTTGCAGCCTGTTCTATCTTAGCCTCATCATAGAGTAAAACAATAGCAAGTGCTTTATAAAGTGCTTTCTTTGCATAGACAAATTCCCCCATCTCCTGATAAAGCAGACTCCAATTATTATAAAGACTTGCAAACCGAAAATCATATTCATCCAAATCCTGATCATAGATCACTTCTACCGTCTGATAGCACTCCATTGCCTCTTCTAACCATCCAAAAGCCCGATAGGCATTTCCTATATTCAGCATAGAAGTTGCATAGGGAATGGTACCTTCCATCTCCAAATCCCGCATTAATGTAATTAACTGACTGCAGTACGCAATTCCCCGCTCTTCCTTACCAGTATCCCGGCAGAATCCAATCATTTCATTTACTAAAGTAATAATCGAAGAAACATCTCCTTCTGCCAGTGCCTCCTCTATCATCTTTTCTAAAAAAGCATCTATCTGTTCCAAACTATAAGCTCCAAACATAGCATCATACGTATCCAATACCTGATTAATATCCATCTCTTCTCCCTCTTTCCTATAAAACTCCTAAAGCCTGCTTTGCCAGCTTATCCGCCCGTTCATTTAACTCAACCCCGGTATGGGCCGCTACCTTTGTAAAACAAATTGCGATTTTTTTCCGGCTTTCTTTTACAAACTCCTGATACTCTTTTGTTTTTTTCTTATTTGCCTTCCAGTCCCCATCCGCCCATCTAGCAATTCCTTCATAGTCATAATAAATATGAATCTTTTTTGCCTGATGCTCGATTGCCCATTGAATGGCACAAATACTTCCCAGTATCTCACCCGCTACATTATTCATACTTAAATACTCCTCTTCCTCTCCTGTTCCTGACAGTTCCGTTATCTCTCCTTTAAATAAAATCACACAGGCATAGGCATATTTTCCAATTATCTTTTCAAAACTCCCGTCCACATAGGCAACCACGGTTTCTTCATTTGTAAAAATTGTTGTCTTTTCTAATAAATAAGACTCTTCTACTTCTATCTCTCCCTCCAAAAACTGTTCTGCCTCCTCTCTAGTCAAAAAACTTTTATAAACCGCTCCAGAAAACCCGCTGATCTGTTCTCTGCACGTTTTCCAATCCTGATAGACTCCCGGCTCTTTCCCCTTTCTTACTGCATAAAACTTCTGACTCATTCCGCTCTTATCCTTTCTTGTACTTGTATTTTATCTATTACTTTTCTTCCCTCTGAGTAGACTACTGCAATATTTTCTTTTTTCATCCGATAGATTACACGCTCAAATCGTTCCTTTAAAGACATCTCTCTTCCAAGCGAAATCCTGTCACTGTCTTCTACTACAATTGCATGCAGAAAATCCCCGCTGCAAAATCCTTCCCCCGCTCCAAAATACCGATGTCCTGAAACCGTTCCCAAATAATATCCTTCTGCTACAGAGAGAAACTCCTTCTCTTCCCCTTCCTGCATCGCCTTAATCTTAGAAGAGCGAATGGTCATAGTAATCACCTCTGCCATAGAAAGCTGTGCCCCTCCGGCGATATCCGATCCCAGTGTTACCCAAACCCCTTCTTTTACCAAACGCCGTACAGGAGCAATCCCGCTGCAGATATTAATATTAGAATCCGCACAGTGTGCCACTACGATATTCGCTTCCTTTAATGCTGCAATTTCGCTCTCATCGATATGAACACAGTGTGCCATCACCGTATGATCCTTCCACATCTGATGCTTTGCATAAGTCTGCCAATAGCGGTCACAATCCGGCACTAATTCCTTTACCAGCCGAATCTCCTCTAAATTTTCGTTCATATGAGACTGGATATAAAGTCCTCTCTGCTGTGCCAGTGTTCCAAGCCAATCCATCAATTCATCTGTACAAGAAGGTGTAAAGCGTGGAGTAATAATCGGCCTAATATAGCGAAACCGTCTGCATCCCTCCAACCAGCGAAGCGTCTCTCTCTTTGATTCCTCCGTTGTCTCCTGCAGCTTATCTTTGCCGTTTCGATCCATATTGACTTTTCCAACATATCCGACAATTCCCGCTTTCTCCAATTCCTCCATTAAAATCCAAGTGGCCTCTGTATGAAGTGAGGAAAACATCACAACCCGAGTCGTCCCCCAGCCAATTAGATCCGCTGCCAATCGCCGATAGACCTCTCTTGCATACTCCGTATCAGCAAATCGTGCCTCCACTTCAAAGGTATACGTATTCAGCCAATCCAAAAGCGGCAAATCCATCCCCATTCCTACCATAGGATACTGAGGGGCATGTAAATGCATATCTGCAAAAGAGTGTAAAATCAATCGATCCCCATAATCTGCTACCGGCAGATAATTCTGTTCTCCCTTTAACTGTTCTGTTACAGATACAATCCTTCCCCTATCGTCTAAAATCAAAAACCCCTGTTCTAAAATACTCAGTTCTCCAAATCTGCAGGTACTGATTATATTTCCCTTTATCGCCTTCATCCTTCCACTTCCCTTACGTTTTCACTTATTAAATATATAATTATAATCTATTTTTTTCTATATGAACAGTATTTTTCTACAATTTTCCATATCTTATCCATTTTTTATAAAAAATTTTAAATTTTCCCCAAAATTTTATGATTCTAATCTTTATAAAAATCTAGCAGAATCCTCTTTCTAATGTTATACTAATAAAAAGAATCACAAAAATCCTATATTTTCTATAGAAATAGATACGGATACATATCACAATACTCTATATCCATTAAAAATAAAAACGATAGGAAGTGTACGGTTACTATGACTTTTATTATTATTTTAGTTGCAGCAGTTATTTTTCTATGTATTTTAGCAGATAAATTTTCCAACCGCTTCGGTATGCCCACTTTAATTTTATTTATGTTTATTGGTATGCTCTTTGGCAGTGACGGAATTGTAAAAATCCCTTTTGACAACTACTATATTACAGAATATGTCTGCTCTTTTGCCCTTATCTTTATTATGTTCTATGGCGGTTTTAACACCAAATGGAGTCTAGCAAAACCAGTTGCAGCAAAAGCAGTCTGCCTGTCTACACTAGGTGTTGTAATTACTGCTGGTGTTACTGCAGTACTCTGTTATTTGTTTCTTCACTTTTCATTAGAAGAAAGTTTTTTAATCGGTGCTGTTCTGTCTTCCACCGATGCAGCAAGTGTATTCTCTATTTTAAGACAAAAAAAATTAAACCTAAAAGATGGTACCGCCTCTCTATTAGAAGTAGAAAGCGGAAGCAACGATCCGATGTCCTATATGCTGACCGTAATCGGAATCGGACTTATCGGTGCAGGTGAAAGCGGAAATATTTTCTTTCATATTTTCTCTCAAATGGTATTTGGAAGTGCAGTCGGTATTCTTCTTGCCCTCGCTGCAATCTTTCTCTTAACAAAAACCAGCCTTGTTTCTAACGGATTGGATACTATCTTCATGATTGCTATGGTGCTATTGTGCTATGGTCTCTCAGATGTAATAGGCGGCAATCAATATTTAAGTATTTACTTTATGGGCATTATCATCGGTAACAGCCGAATTCAAAATAAAAATATCTTAATTCCGTTCTTTGACGGAATTACCGGCTTAGCACAGATCCTTATTTTCTTCCTGTTAGGTCTGCTCTCACAGCCTCATCGGATGCCAAGCATTATACTTTCCGCCTTTGCGATTGTTCTCTTTTTAACACTTGCCGCAAGACCAATCGCCGTCTTTTTGCTGCTGCGTCCCTTCCACTGCAGCACAAAACAATGTATTTTAGTCTCCTGGGCAGGACTTCGCGGTGCCGCCTCCTCTGTATTTGCCATTATGGTTATCGCAAGCGGAGCCAGCATCTCCTATGATTTATTTCACATTGTATTTACAGTTTCCCTATTCTCGGTTGCCATACAAGGAACCCTGCTTCCATGGGCTGCCAAAAAATTAGATATGGTTGACGAAAAAGCCGATGTTCGAAAAACCTTCAATGACTATCAGGAAGAATCGGCTATTACCCTTATGCGGATGTATATTCCACCCGGACACAACTGGCAGAATAAACCGATCAAAGACGTCAGTATGCCAACCGGTTCCCTTGCACTTATGATCAAACGAAATAAAAATACCATTATCCCAAAAGGAGACACTGTGATTCTTCCCGGCGACAATGTAATTCTAAGTGTTCCAAGCTATGAACCTTCCGACCGTGAAAAACTAGAAGAAATACATATTGACAAAACACATAGCTGGTGCAACAAAGCTATCTCCGAACTCAATCTGCCGGCAAATGAATTAATTGCCTTAATTATCCGTGGAGAAGAACATCTTATCCCTGACGGAAAAACCATTATCTGTGAAAATGATGTAGTTGTCACTTATCATTAAACTTTCATTTACTAAAATCCAAATCGAGTAGGGGAGATTTCCTCTCCCCTCTCACACCACCGTACATGCCGTTCGG
>CAJUEI010000002.1 GCA_910585255.1 uncultured Lachnospiraceae bacterium | reverse complement strand
CACCATTCCAACAAACCACCTAAAAAATTCCGTCATATCGGGTCCCTCTGGAGGTTCCCGAAAGTCCCCTCTCATCCTCTCTGGATGCCACTCTACTCCATAAATCGGCAATCGCACATGCTCAAACGCCTCTATCACTCCATCCTCTGACCAAGCAGTTACACAAAGTTCCTCCGCCATCTTATCAATCTTATCATTATGCCGACTATTTACCCAAAAAACTTCTCCAAACAAAGCATAAAGCACCGATTCTCTCTCAGCCCAAACCGGATGCTGGCACATCATATGTTCCACTCCTGTCCGAAACTTAAACTTCCCTTCTAAACTTCCGCCAAGATAGCAATTAATCATCTGATGTCCTAAACAAATCCCTAACACCGGCTTTTTCTTTCTATAAAACCCCCAAAACAACGCCTGATCAAACCGCTCTCGTTTCGGCAATTCCTCCTTTCGCACTCTTTCTGCTAATCCCTCCTCAGGCGAAAAAGATATACTCCCTGTCAATATAAGTGCATCTGCAAAACAAGCATATTCCTCTGCCGCATCCTCTACTAACGGCATCAAAGGCACCCCTCCCGCTGCCGACACAACACTAGGATACGTCTTATTCGCCACCCAAGAAGATCCCCGAAACTGCCGATCCAATGCCGGTCCGCCGTTCACCAGCACCAACGGCTTTTCTCCCTCTTGTCTCCCTCTGCTTTGCAAACCAATCCATTTGCAAAACGCCTCAAACACTCCCATCTGCTGCTTTCCATCCCAATCCGGCTGCTCTGGATGCCACTGCACCCCAAGAATCGGCAGATCCTTATGAAAAAATGCCTCAACCATTCCATCTTCCGCCCAATAACTTCCAATCAATCCCTCTCCCAATACACCGATTCCCTGCCGATGATAACTATTTACCCAAAAATAATTTCCGCAAAACTCCGACAGCACACTATTCCCTGTTGTCCAGACCGGATGCATCCTTTTAAAATCCTCCCCTATCTTACACTCTCCATAAGAAATCCGGTGATTTTGTCCTGTCTCTCTCTCAATATCCCGACACAGCGTTCCCCCCAACGCCACATTTATCACCTGCATCCCACGTCCAATCCCCAAAATCGGCTTCCCTTCCTCTATAAATCTTCGACACAGTGCAAAATCCAGATCATCCCTAGTCTGGCTCAATCCCTCCATTTCGGCAGAATCCCGATAATACTCCCCATACCGCCCCGGATGAATATCCGCTCCTCCAGTCAGACATAGCACATCCGCCGCAGCCACATATTCCTCCACATTTCTAATATCATATGCCAAAAAAGGTAGCAGCCCTGCCCGTTCTAAACATACAGCATAATTCTTATGAATTACATAATGCATCCCGCCGATTTTTGCATCAAATCCATCCTCTCCCACCAGCAATACTACCAGGCGTACTTCTTCCATCCATACCTCTTTCCCATTCCTGCTAAAGCAAAAATACTCGTCTTTATTTCATAAAAATATACGTATCCCTATCCCAATTCATACCTATTTTTATTTCTGGTAAAATGCTTATATAGTAAGTATAGAAAAAAACAGAAACCAAAAAATTTTCCAAAATGTTAAGAAGTCTATTTCCCTTTTAGAAAAAAGAATATATAATAAAGACAGCCATAAATTAAATGTTACAGGAGGTATCATTCATTGACAAAGAAAATATTTGCTATTATCGTTTTGGCGATAACATTATGTACCGGTTGCAATGAAAAGAACAACGGCGGAGATATTCGTAATGTTCAAATTCCCGATTGGAGTCCGTCCGAACTATATTCAGACGATGATATTGAAACAGCATGTCAAACGGTAAAAGAATATTTTAGCAGCACATTTAGCGGCTGCACCCTAACGAAGCTCTATTATCCAGGAGACACCTATACCGATAACTATAATAAATGGGTGCCTGAACAATATGATGCAGATGAAGCAATTGTACTATTATCCTCTTTTGATGTAGATTCATCAGGCGGGGACGGTTCACTCAATCCTAATTCCACTTATGATAATTGGAGCTGGATTCTTATTCGGAATAAGGACGGAGACTGGGAACATGTCGACCACGGATATTAATGCACAACCAAAATCTATTTAAGAAGCTGTAGAAAAATAAGTGACACCATCGGCATCACTTATTTTTCTACAGCTTCTTACGGGAAATTTTTAACACTTTTGTTATTTAACCATCCGATGCAGTTCCTGCAAACTCTGCACCTTTTTATTCGGATGCTGCTTTACAACCTTAATTCCTTTTGCTGCCGCTTTCGCTGCTGCCATAGTAGTCATATAAGGAATCTTTGCCTTAATCGCTGCTTTCCGCACATAACTGTCATCATATTCGCTGTCATTTCCAATCGGTGTATTAATTACAAACTGCACTTCCCGGTTTGTAATCACATCATAGATATTCGGACGTCCCTCATACATCTTATTAATCTTTCTCACTTCAAATCCGGCATCCCGAATCGTCTCATAGGTCTTTCCGGTAGCCAAAAGCTGAAATCCTGCATCTACCAAATCCTGTGCAACCTCTGCAACTTCTGCCTTATCCGCCCGATTCACACTTAACAGCACCGTTCCTTCTAATGGAAGTACCGTCTGTGTAGCCTCCTGTGCCTTATAAAATGCCTCTCCAAACGTATCCGCCAATCCAAGCACCTCTCCGGTAGACCGCATCTCCGGTCCCAGCAGCGGATCCACTTCAGGAAACATATTAAACGGAAATACCGCTTCCTTTACTCCATAATAAGGAATTGTCCGCTCCTTTAATTCAGGCACAGGAGACGGTCTTCCGGTCAATTCCGAAGTAATAATATCCGTAGCAATCGGAACCATCTGAATATTGCAGACCTTTGACACCAGCGGCACGGTTCGGGATGCCCTAGGATTCGCCTCCAATACATAGACTTTTCCGTCCTCTATTGCATACTGCATATTCATCAGCCCACGTACATGCATCTCTTCCGCAATCTTCCTTGTATACTCCTTAATCGTCCTTAAATTTTCCTCCGAAATATTTAAAGAAGGAATGATACAAGCCGAATCTCCCGAATGTACCCCAGCCAATTCAATATGCTCCATTACTGCCGGTACAAAAGCATGTGCCCCGTCACTGATGGCATCCGCTTCCACTTCCGTTGCATGACGCAAAAACCGATCAATCAAAATCGGTCGATCCGGTGTCACTCCAACTGCAGCAGCCATATAACTCTTTAACATCTCTTCATTATTGACCACTTCCATCCCACGACCGCCCAGCACATAAGAAGGACGCACCATCACCGGATAACCAATCCGATTCGCTATCGCAATCGCTTCCTCTATATTTACTGCCATCCCGGATTCTGGCATAGGAATCTCTAACTTCTCCATCATTGCTCGGAACAGATCCCGATCCTCTGCCAAATCAATCACAGCCGGAGAAGTCCCAAGAATTTTTACTCCATTCTGCTCTAATTCCGCCGACAGATTCAAAGGCGTCTGCCCGCCAAACTGTGCAATAATTCCAAGCGGCTTTTCTTTTTGATAAATACTCAGTACATCCTCCAATGTCAAAGGTTCAAAATATAACTTATCGGATGTATCATAGTCAGTAGAAACCGTCTCTGGATTACAGTTTACAATAATTGTTTCAAACCCAAGTTTCTTCAAAGCCAATGCCGCATGAACACTGCAGTAGTCAAATTCGATTCCCTGTCCAATCCGATTTGGTCCTCCGCCTAAAATCATAATCTTCGGCTTATCCTCCCGAACCACAGACTGATCTTTCACATTATAAGTAGAATAATAATACGCACTGTCCTGTGTCCCGCTGACATGTACCCCTTCCCATGCCTCCACTACACCCAGTTTTGTCCTTGCATCCCGAATTTCCTTTTCCGGTATCTGCAAAAGCTGCCCTAAGTATTTATCCGAAAAACCATCCCTCTTCGCCTGAATCAGCATCTGATCCGGCAAAAGTGCTCCACGATAAGCAAGAATCGCTTCCTCTTCCTCTACTAACTCTTTCATCTGTTCAATAAAATAATGTTTAATTTTCGTCAGCTGATATAATTCTTCTATCGTAGCACCTTTCCGCAGTGCTTCATACATAATAAACTGCCGCTCACTGGTTGGCACATACAGCATATTTAACAATTCTTCTTTTGACTTCTCTGCAAAATTCTTCGCAAATCCCAAGCCGTAACGTCCTATCTCCAGACTTCGAATTGCCTTCTGGAAAGCCTCTTTATAGGTCTTTCCAATCGACATAACCTCTCCTACTGCACGCATCTGCGTACCCAGCTTATCCTCTACTCCCTTAAACTTTTCAAATGCCCATCTGGCAAATTTAATCACCACATAATCTCCATCCGGCACATACCGATCCAAAGTCTGATACTTTCCGCATGGAATCTCATCCAAAGTAAGCCCAGATGCCAGCATTGCCGACACCAACGCAATCGGAAAACCAGTTGCCTTAGAAGCAAGTGCAGAAGAACGGGAAGTTCTAGGATTAATTTCAATCACCACAATTCGATCGGTTACCGGATCATGGGCAAACTGCACATTCGTTCCGCCAATCACCTCTATCGCCTCTACAATCCGATAGGCCTGCTCCTGCAGCCTCTTCTGCACTTCCTCTGAAATTGTCAGCATAGGAGCACTGCAGAAAGAATCTCCGGTATGCACACCGAGCGGATCAATATTTTCAATAAAGCAAACCGTAATCATATTATTCTTAGCATCTCTTACTACTTCTAGTTCTAACTCTTCACATCCAAGAATCGACTCTTCCACTAACACCTGTCCCACCAGACTAGCCTGCAGCCCTCTTGCACAGACGGTCTTTAATTCCTCTACATTATAGACCAGTCCGCCGCCGGCACCACCCATGGTATAAGCCGGACGCAGTACAACCGGATAACCCAGCTTTTCCGCTATCTCAAGTGCATCCTCTACAGAATAAGCCACTTCACTTCTTGCCATCTCAATTCCCAAACTATTCATGGTATTCTTAAATTCAATTCGGTCTTCCCCACGCTCAATCGCATCAACCTGAACCCCAATTACCTTCACCTGATACTTTTCCAAAATCCCCGCACCAGCAAGCTCCGAACAAAGATTTAAACCAGACTGTCCTCCCAGATTCGGCAAAATCGCATCAGGACGCTCCTTCATAATAATCTGTTCTAACCGCTTTAAGTTCAGCGGCTCAATATAAGTCACATCCGCAATTCCGGGATCGGTCATAATTGTAGCCGGATTCGAATTAACCAGCACAATTTCATACCCCAAACTGCGAAGTGCCTTACATGCCTGAGTACCAGAATAATCAAACTCACATGCCTGTCCAATAATAATCGGACCCGAACCAATAATTAACACTTTATGAATATCTGTTCTTTTTCCCATTTTTTCCTCCATGTAATAGTTCTATTTTAGAAACTTATTTTTTCTGCTAGGAGAAGTATATCACAAACCTCTAATTCCGACAAGGATTCCTGTTATTTTTCTTTCCCTCCAAGGATACATGAATCAACCATATATTAACAGGCAGAAAAAAGCAGCCAGAGTGAGGAAACCATTTCCTTTTTGCTGTGACTTCGGAGGAAAGTTAGAAAGTCTTATGCTTCTGTCAATTCCTAGAATTTTTGCCATCTTCTGATGGCAAAAAAGGGGTGTGTTTAGCCCGCTACACGGGCGAATTGCACCCCGGTTCGTCCGGCTGGATATACCTAACCCCAGAAGCATTAGACTTTCTTACTTTCTAGAGAGCGGAACAGCAAAAAGAAAATGGTTTCCCCACTCTAGCGTCCTCCACTACCGATTATCAATCTTCTCTGGATATAAATCATGCTCCTCTAATCTCCTCCTTGCAACCTCCTCCCAACGTGTCCCCTTCTTCCCATAATTACAATAAGGATCAATCGAAATTCCCCCTCTCGGAGTAAACTTCCCCCACACTTCAATATATTTCGGCTCCATCAACCGAATCAAATCTTTCATAATCACATTTACACAATCCTCATGAAAATCCCCATGATTTCGAAAACTAAATAAATACAACTTTAAAGATTTACTCTCCACCATCTTCACATCCGGCACATAAGAAATCGTAATCGCTGCAAAATCAGGCTGCCCAGTAATCGGACATAAGCTAGTAAATTCAGGACAATTAAATTTTACAAAATAATCATTTTCCTGATGTTTATTTATAAAAGTCTCTAAAATCTCCGGCATATAGTGATCACAATAAGCCACTTTCTGATTCCCAAGTAATGTAATATCCTCTGCTTCTTCTCTTGTTCTCCCTACATTCTCCATACATTTTCTTCCTCTCTCTTATTTATACTTTTCTTATTATCCCACCTGGTCATTATATCCCCAATCCCTTTTTATCAATCGGATCTTCCACGCCATTCTTCTCAAATGCTGCTCTTCGATCCCTACAGGTTCCGCAGACACCACAAGGTTTTTCTTCCCCCAGATAACAGCTCCAAGTCATCTCATAAGGAACGTTTAACTCCAATCCTTTGCGTACAATTTCCGCCTTTGTCCACTCTATAAAAGGAGCCTCAATCCGAGCCTGTCCACCGCTTCCTTCCAAAACAGCCTGATTCATTGCCTGATAAAATGCACTGCTGCAGTCTGGATATGCTGCCCCTGCTGCATCATCTCGATGTGCCCCATAATAGATCACTTCACATCCCTTTGAAAGTGCGATACTTGCAGCAGAAGCCAAAAACAATCCATTCCGAAACGGTACATAAGTAGAAACCGGCTTTCCTGCCGCATCAGCGATCTGACTGGCATAATCCTCTTTGGGAATCTCCTGTTCTGAATGAGAAAGCAGCGAACAATCACTATACCTAAAAATTCGCTCCAAATCCAACTGCAAATGCTCCACCTTATAATACGCTGCAATCTTTTCTGCCGCCTCTATTTCCTTCTTATGTTTCTGTCCATAAAAAACAGAAAGTGCCGTTACCTGCTCTCTTCCATACTTTTCCACTGCCATTCCCAAACAAGTCGTACTATCCACTCCGCCGCTAAACAACACCAACGCTTTCATTTTTTCTCCTTTCTATTCCCTTTACCGATACAACATCATCTGCAATACTTCATCTTCCTGAAACTGTCCCCGCAATGTAGATGTTACCGTCTTTGAAGTCTCCTTTTTAATTCCTCTTGCCGTCATGCAGCTATGACACCCTTCCACTATAACCGCAACATCCTCCGACTCGGTAACAAGACTTAAAATCTCCGCAATATCGGTTCCTATCCGTTCCTGCAGCTGCAGCCGTCTGCCCACCATATCCGCAATCCTTGCAATCTTACTTAATCCAATCACTTTTCCATTCGGCAGATACCCGACCGTTACTTTCATATCATACATCAACGCTAAATGATGTTCACAATAGCTAAAAATACCGATATCCTTTACAATTATTGCATCTTTAGAATCCGTTCGAAAATCCATATCTGCTTCAAAAGTCTTTCCAAACATCTCTGCAATCTCTTGGTTCGTATAAGCAATACCCGCAAATATTTCCTGATACATATTTGCCACTCTCTCCGGTGTATCTCTTAATCCCTCCCGCTCTGGATCTTCTCCCAGTGCAACAAGTATTCCATAAATATGCTCCTCTATTGCTTTCTTATCAATGTTCTTCTTTCTCCCCACTGTTTTCCTCTCCTTTCCTCTTAAACCCCTCGCTGTTCTGGATTCCAGATAAACTTATGCAGCTGAAGCTGCAGATTCACTCCATTTAAAGTTCTCTCCTTCATAAACAAAACCATTTTTGCAGGATCTAACTTCCCAAATACCGGACTAAAATACACATGGCACCGCTCTGTCAGCTGATACTCCTCTATCACCTGCTCTGCTCTTTTTAAGTCCTCCCAATCAGAACAGACAAATTTTACCGTATCCTTTAACTGCAAAACCCCCATATTTTCCAGACACATCTCCGACTCCATTCCACTCTTTGGCAGCTTATAATCCATAGTAAAAGAAAGCCGCTCCAAAGCCGTTTTTCTCCTTGCAAGTTCCTGAAATTTTTCCAAAGGAATACTTCCATTTGTCTCTATCTCAATCCATAAGTTACAATCAGAAAGGAGTGTCTCTAAAAGCACCTCTATCCCCCCTCTTAACAAAGGCTCTCCCCCGGTCAATGTAACATTTGTAATTCCCGTCCTTTGAATTTCTCTTAAAATCTCATCTTCATTCATTCTCTGATACTCTGTCTCTCTCTGATTTGCCCAAGCCGTATCACAATAACTGCAATGTAAATTGCAGCCTGCAAACCGAACAAACACAGCAAGCTGTCCCGCCCGTGTCCCCTCTCCATTAATACTGCTAAATAATTCCGCCACACAAAATTCTGCCATACCAACACCTCTCATTCTATTTATCTTATTCTATTTATCTCATTCCAAACAAAACAGGCAAACCCTCCTCCACCTCCTCCACCTCCTCCACCTGCCATGCACAGGGAGGATTTGATAGGGAATCTCTGCAGGGGTATTGCTTCCCGCCGGCACTTAGGTGCGGTCTTTTCGCACCTTATGTGTCCGCTGCGAGGAAGCCTTAGTGCAAACGGCCCCAGCAGAGATTCCCTATCGAATCCTCCCGTCCGGATCGCCTAAATCACCCCCTATAAACAGCACAATTATCCGGTGTCTCATAAACAGTCACCTGAAAAACAGAATATCCCCTCTCTTGCATCCTCTCAAAAAAATAACGTGAAAAATTCTCCGCTGTAGGACGAAACTCCACCTCAACCAGCCGAAACTCTTCTTCTTTCAATGCCAAAAGCGTCTGCTCCCTTAACGACCCTGCCTCATAAATCAATGAGTGATCCCACTCGTTTAGCATCCCTCGTACCTCTCTTTTTAAATCTCCAAAATCCGCCAGCATCCCACGTTCCTGTCCGCTTTCTTCCAATTTTTCACCAAAAATTTCAACCACTACTCTCCACCGATGTCCATGAATATTTCTGCACTTTCCCTGATATCCGGCAAGAAAATGTGCCGAATCAAATGAACCCTCTGTCCTTAAACAATACACTCTTTCACCTCCATACAAGATTTCTTTCACCAGCATTACTATCAAAAAGAAATTCGAAATCCGCTCCGCTATTTCCTTGATAGGTTAAAAATAAAAACAGACGCAGAAAACCCACGCCTATTTTCTATCCTAATAATAAATAGATCCTAAAATAGTCCTATAGCCCTGGTTTTATTTATAGACAGGATGGTACAAACGAACTGTCTGTTCTCTGATACAACTGCTAACTACCGTAGTAACTATAGCAACCAGCGTTCCCTTTGTCAAGCAAAGATTTCTCTCTACTTAGGAGGCCGCAAAGCACTCCGCTTTGTAGAAATCTTTAGCCCTTCTATCTCATGATATACCTTATCAATCTCCGCATTTATCTTATCACAGTCTAAACCCTCCGCTTCAAACTGCGTCAAAATCTTTTTCACTGCCTCTGAAAACCGATTTTTATATTCTGTATTTAACACTTTCCAAGGAATCCCTTTAAAATACCCAGCTATCTCCAAATCCAAAGACAACTTTCCCTGCAGCATTAAAACCGCAAGAATCGGATACCCAAGATATCCCTGCCAATAAGAAGCATTATCATTTGAAGTATAGACCTCCTCTTTCCAGGTTACAAGATACTTTTTTGTTAAATCAGAAGAAACTACCTCTGCCTCTCCCTCTTTTAATACCACTCGTCCATCTGCAATTGCACTGTAAGCCTCATGAATCTTTTCAATCGGCGGCATTTTCACTCCCATTTTTACTTCCTCCTATCTGGCTCTGCCCTCTTATCCTCTCTTTCCATATGCTGCCCTCTCCCGCTCCATCTCAAGATAAAGCTGCAGCACATTCCACTTTCTATTAAAAGGCGTTACTACCGCCTTATAATCCACCCTCACTCCTTTATCCCGCAGCAGTTTAAGCAGCATATCCAGCCGCTTTTCCCGAAATCCTTCCATTACAATCATGCTTCCCTTTATCTGATTCTCCGTATAATCCTGCACCAGAAAATTCTGTCTCTGCTCTAATAAATCTCCTATTGTCTGCCGATATGCCCTCTGCTCTACGACTCGAAACGCTGCCTTCATCCGATTGGCAATCTCCTTTATCTTTTTTACTTCCCCCTCTTCTATCTGAAATGCCAATATTTGTTCCATCCCTATCACCTCCAATCACATCTATTTTTTCATTATACCAGCTTTTTCTAGATTTATCTAGAAAGATTTCTTATTTCTTCTGCGAATCCAAACTACCAGTTCCAACCCTGCAGTTAATAATCCCCATTCTGCCAGAATCCAAAAAAGTATCTGATTCCTAGCCTGTAAAAATCCCTCTAGTGTATCCATTCTTCTCAGTAAAGAAAGAAACGACAGATTAACCGTAATCCCAAGTATCCCCAAGGCCACTCCAATCCGGCAAAATCCTCTTTTCTTTCTGTCCGCCCATATCACCACAGCTAATAACATTCCCTGTATTACAACTCCTATTCCATACTGAACAGAAAGAAATCTGCCCACTTCTCCCGCTTCTAATCCAAACGGATACCGTCCCCTCTGTATCCATTCTACAGATAAAAACTCCAGCAAAATACTATATCCAACCAGCACTGTCTCTGCTATACAAAATCCGATCGCCCACTTTCCCCATTTTTGACAATGAAACTCCTCAAAAAAAATCCAATAAAAAACCAAAAGAAAAATCGGCATTGCCGTCAAATAAAATCCAATTGGTACGGCTCCATAATACTCCGAAAACATCGCTGCTCCAATTCCAAATAGACCCAGCAGCACCGCAAATCCCATAATTTTTTGGATATACTTCTTTACTCTCTTTACCGAATCCACTGCCTTTCGCTCACTTTTCTCCGATACCAGTTCCGTTTCCTGCATCATTCCTATTAAAGCTTCACATTCCCTACATTCCTCTAAATGCTCCTTCACCAATTTCACCGTATCCTCTGAACAAATTCCTTCTAGATAAGAAGGCAATAAATCTTTTACCACATTACAACTTATCTTTTTCATCCTGTTTCCTCCTTTTTAATAGCTGCTCCTTCCCACGATAAAAATTTACTCTTGCCCAATTCTCCGTCTGTCCTAGAATTTCACCAATCTCCTTAAATGACAAATCCCCGCTTATTCGAAGATAAATCACTTCCCTTATCTTATCTGGAAGTTTCTGCATCTCTTTTAGTACATCAATCAATTCCAACCTGGTAAGCACCTGTTTCTCCGTATCGGATACAGCAGCTTTTTCCTCTTCTAATTCAGCAGGTATCTCACGTCCGTTTTTCTGCAGATACTGAAAATAAAGATGCTTGGCAATCTGACACAGCCAGACAGAAAGTTTACAGCTTCCGTCATACCGCTCAATTGACTGATATGCCCGTAAAAATGTTTCCTGTGTTAAATCTTCTGCAAGCTGTACATTATGGCAGCGGGAATATAAAAAATGATACACAATCTTCGCATTTTCCCGATACAGTTCATCCATAGCCCTCCTCCTCTCTGCTTCTATATCCGTTTTTTTCTCTATTCGTTACATAACATTTAAAAAATATAATTAATCATAGAAAAAACTGCTTCCCCTACCCAGCGTCTGTCAACATAGCTCCTTTAAATGCCCATATACATAAAAAAGCACTCTTTCTGTAAAAATTAACAGAAAAAGTGCTAAAAAAATTTTTCACTGTTTTTTCCCTAATGTCCGCCGCAGCCATGCTCTCCGCATGCTCCATGAGAACCTCCCTCATGTTCCTCACACTGACTGTCTGGATTAAAAGAAAGCGTCCCCTTTAAAAAGGATTCCACCGCGGTATCGGCATCTCCAGACACACCACCGAAAATCTCAATTCCGACTGCTCCAAGCCCCTGACGTGCTCCTGCTCCGATTCCGCCGCAAATCAAAATCTTAACCTGCAGCTCCTCCAAAACCCCAGCCAAAGCACCGTGTCCTTTTCCGTCTGTTCCCACCACTTCGCTTTTTGCTACTGCTCCATCTTCCACATCATAAACTTTAAAATATTCTGTCCGTCCAAAATGCTGAAATATCTTCCCATCTTCATACGTTACTGCAATTCTCATCTCTCATTCCTGCTATTCCAATATCCCAAATAATATGAATAGCTTTTCCTTTCTTTTATTTTTTATTCTATCACATATCCATCCTCTATCTGTCAAATATCATCCTGTCCCATTTTCCACCGTTCTAAATAGTTTAAAGGCACCCGCTTCGTCAGCCAAACCCCGTTTACTGAACAATAGAACCGATAGCCGTCCTCTTTCATCTTTTTACTGTTAATCCGATAGATCACAGGCTTTCCATGCCGTTTCCCCACAGCTAATGCGGTCTGCAGATCCACAGACAAATGTACATAAAGCCTTGTCTTAGCAAGAAGTCCCTGCTTTTCAATTGAACTGGTATATTTCTCTGCTGTTCCATGCCACAGCCAATCCGGCGGCATCTGCTCTTCCAATTCTACATCCACCGGAATAGAATGTCCCTGATTTGCCCTAATTTTCGTCTGATCTGCATTAAAAGAATACCGCTGCTTGGTATCCGTTCTCACAATCTCTTCCAACATCTGCCGATCCAAATATCTGGTCTTTTGGATTCCCTTTATCAATTCCTCTACATCCGCCCAACCATGCTGATCCAACGTAATCCCTATCGTCTCCGGTTTATGACGCAAGATCAGACTCATATATTTACTTATACTATCCAAACTCATCTAGATTTCTCTTTCTTATATAAAAAATTTTTCCTTATTTCTAAAAATTTTCTTCTCTTATTCATCAAACTTCACAAAAAATTTTAAGGATTTCTGCGAATTTAACAAAAACTCCATACATTATTCACAAATATCTGGTATTCTATCTTTATCAAAACAAATGAAAGGAGCTTCTTATGACAATTAAAAACTATTTAGAATCTTTGGGGATAGATGGAACTGTTATTTTATCAGAAGAAACAAAGACAGAGGCTTATATCTGCCACGCCTTTCATTTAAAACGAAAGAGCCAGCCCAAAAAGTCGCCTGCTGCTTCATCTAATCTGCTCCATTTCACACCTGCTGTCAATTAATCTTAATCTGCTAAGAGGGATAGAAATATCCCTCTTTTTATCGTACCACACAATTCTCCTGAATACAAGCAAAAAATTACTCCTTCTTTTTACCAAACCCACTATTTAAAATTGTAGACCGGCTTTAACACGGTTTTTATCTCTACCGTTTCCTCCAGCTTCCCAACGATCTCTTCCAAAGAACGATATGCAAAAGGAGCTTCCTCCAAAGTATCTGCACTGATACAGCTGCTATAAATCCCTTTCATCTCTTTTTTAAAGGCAGAAACCGTATAATGCTTCTTCACCTCATCCCGTCTCATCCGCCGTCCTGAGCCATGCGGTGCTGATTCATTCCAATCAGGATTCCCTTTTCCAACTCCTAAAATAATCCCATCTCTCATATTAACCGGAATCACAACCGCCTCCCCCTGCCTTGCTGAAATCGCACCCTTTCGAAGAATACTCTCCTCTCCATTCGACTCTAAATAATTATGCACAGAAGAAATCCACTCCGCCTCTTTCCACTTCATTCCCTTTAAAATCTCGGCAAGAATAATCTCCCGATTTAAAGCAGCAAATTCCTGTACCACTTTTACATCAGCCATATACTCTCTCATCAAATCTCCCTCTATCCAAGTCAGCGGATAAGGCACTTGTTTTTTCTGTGCTTTTAATCTCTTCGCTCCCTCTTTTATATAAAAATCTGTCACTTCCTTCCCCAAATGCCGGCTCCCGGAATGTACCGTCAAATAAATCTGCCCCTCCTCATCCCGATCCGCCTCAATAAAATGATTTCCTCCCCCCAGTGTTCCAAGACTAAGAAGTGCTTTTCCTTCATTTACGTGACGAAAACAGCATAGCCGATCCAACCGAAATGCCTCTGCAAGAGTATGAAGTCCTTCCCGAATCTGAAAACCCACCGGAATCCGTTCCCGAATTACCGTATCCAATTTCTGCAGCTCTATTTTCTTTCCTTTTACCTTTACACAACTAACCCCGCATCCAATATCAATTCCCAATAAATTCGGAATCATCCGTTCCTTTACCGTCATTGTCAATCCAACCGTCCCCACATTACCAGGATGCACATCCGGCATGATCCGAATCTTACTATCCTGCGAAACAGGATTGTCACAAATCATCTGAATCTGTGCTTTTGCATACTCCTCTATTTGATCCGTAAATATCTTTGCCTCAGAAAAAGCCCCTTTTACAATCTCCATCTTATTCATTCCTTTCTGAATATCGAAACATAAATAATCCAAGCATAAGACAAGTATAAGACAAGTATAAGAAAGTATAAAATAAAAAAAGATACAAAAAAAGGCACAAAAAAAACACCCAAATAAAAGGTGCCAACATTCTTTGATCCCCGACAAATCTATCCGCTCTACATTCTCTCCAGTAATCCTAAAAATCAAAGAGCATTGTACCCATTATTCTCATTCTTTTCTCTTATACTTATCTCCCTAAACTTCCAATCAAAACACCCATTCTCTCTCTTATCATACAACATAACAATCACCTTCCTCTCTAAAATTTACAATAAGTGTAACACAATCACTTCCTCATGTCAACAAAAACCCCGCTATCATATATCCCACTAACAGGAAAAAACAGCCAGAACGGGGAAGCAATTTCTTCCCCGCTCTAGCGTCCCCCTACATCCCTATTCCTATTTCAAGCGAATTACCCCATTCGCATCCACAGTAGCATATACTCTATCTGCACTATTTGCCGCTGTCTCTGCCGGATAATATTTCCCATTACTCCCCTTCCAAATAGTCGTATTCTTTAAATCCGTTACCCGCTTTCCATCACTTCCGTAATAACAATACGTTCTAGCACCGCCACGAGTCGTATACTGCACCTGCTCTGTTACCATTACCCCATCCTCATCAAAATAATATTCCCGATCGACCGTTCTTCCATCCTCTGCATATAAAGTCAACGATCCCGTTATCATAGCTCCCCCCTTAGGATTCAGATAATAATAAGCCACTCCGCTTGCTGCAGCCTCAGGAGCGGAAATCTCCTCATAAACATAAGCATTCCCGCTTCCGGTTCTCTTTAAAAATCCTGTTACCATCTCCCCGGTCTTTCCCAAATAATACCACTTTCCATTTACTCGGCTCCACTTATCCACTACATGGGAACCACTCGTTCCAAAATAATGCCATTTCTCCACCCGGCGATCATCATCCACATCGACCCATCCTGTCATAATCGCACCGCTTGACGAAAAGCAGAACTCATCTCCGTCCACCTCAGCAATTCCATATTTTCCATAATGCTTTCCTGTCTCATTGTCATACATAATTCCGTCTTTCCCTAAATAATACCACTTATTTCCGATATATCCCCAACGGTCTTCATAAATTACGCCATCTGCCCCACAGTAATACCAATCCGTAGTATCTTTATCCTGACACCAACCCGTTACCAATACACCGTCCTTATTATAAATATAGTCAAACATATTGTCCTGCTCATAACGATAGTCTCCGTTATTACGCAATTTTGGTCCTACTGCATCTGTCAGCATCACTCCGTTTTCTAATACATAATACCAGCTTTTTGCCCCCTGTATCCAAGCAGAAGAATACATTACACCAGAACTTCCAAAATAATACCACTGTTTGTCTCTTGCATCTGCCGGACTGTTCTGACGATACTGCACTTCTACCCAGCCTTTCGCCATCTTTCCGTCTGCCCCTACATAATACCACTCTGCAGTATTATCATCTGGTGCTTCTATTGTATAGCGATCATCATTATTAATAAAACAGTTGGTCGCCATTTCTCCGCTTTCTCCAAGATAGTACCAATCATTCCCTGACTTTGCCCAAGAATTGTATACTTTATTTCCATTTATATAATAATACCACCCATTTCCTCTGCTGCTTTCTTTTACCCATCCCTCTTGCGGTGCGGCATGACAAACTCCAAGTGTCCCTATTAAACATAACATAGAAATTGCTGCTGCTCCCTGTACTTTTCTCTTTGTTGTCATTTTCTTCATAATTTTCTTCATCCCTTCTTAATTATTTATTTCATTCTTGTATTTTTTCTGAGAACAGTATAGCAAATATTTTTTCTAAAATCTATTTTTCTCTCTTAATTATCAGTTATCTTTTTAAATGTCACCAATTTTTTCAAATTAAACGAAAAAATTACGATTTTATCTATTCTCTTTCTTTTTTATGTCATTGCTTTAAAATTTTGTAAGGTTTTTGTATTGTAGTGTTTCTTGACCTTATAGTTACTTTATAGTTTAGACTTTAGATAACAAAACAAATTAGAAAGGGGTTTTTATTATGACCGCATATCATACAAAATATGAGATTATTCATCAATATTGTAATCATGAATACTCCAGAAAGGAAGCAGCAAAACTGCTGGGCCTTTCGGAAAGACAGATTTCACGTTTAAAACTTCAGTATCAGCAGGGCAACCTTCTTCCTGTATCTGTGCGGGAAACAGCCAATGCAAAAATGCATCAGACCATCATTACCAATAAATCTCTTCCTCCTTATCAGGATATGAATATATCCCGTTACAGGCAGGCATTAAAAGAAGATTTTTCTATAGAAATTTCTTACTCTGCCCTTTATAATATATTAAAAGAACATCAAATCGAAAGTCCTCTAAAGCAAAACCGGACATTACGATTTCCAGAAATCCGCAATCGGGAAGCATCGGCTGGTGCCCTTGTCCATGTATTATCTATTCCGGCAGAATCCGACTGCTTTCATCTATTTTTATTAGATGATGCAACAGGCAGAATCCTTTCCTATCGTCTGTCTTCACGCCCAAATGGATTTTCCTATTTTGCTTTGCTTTTTGACGGATTTTCTAAAAATGGAATTCCTGTCCGCCTATGTCTCCATCTACTGCCTTCTGTCCATACAGAAGAGCTTTCTAAGACAATAAAGGAAGCAATGGATATGCTTTCAATTACTTATGAAGAATGTACTGCTGAGACGAAAAACGCAAGAAGAGATTATCTGATACATACTTTAACCGAATATTTAAAAGAAGCCAATCCTTCTTCTTCCTGCTTTTTAATGGAATTCAATAAAAAATATATCCTTCGTGCTGCTCAAAGTGCCAGCTTTAAGCCAGCTCCAAGTGATGCTGCACTAAAGCTTGCTCTTTCCTATCACCGCCCATGGCATATGAACAGCAGCGGACGCTTTTATATTAATAAAAGAAATTATGTGATTCAGCATGACTTTCTCTCTGTTCCGCCAGCCGGGAGTTTTATGATGCTGCATATCCACAATCCGTCTGTTATCTATGCGGTATACCGCTCCCAGCTCTACACTGCATCCTTTGAACAGAAAACTTTCGAACAGACGATGCAAAAACAGGCATAATAAAAATTAGGAGGCTGCTATGGAACATTATTATTCAATTCGTCAGATAGCCAAACTACTAAACCTAACACCGCAGACTCTGCGTTTTTATGAATCAAAAGGATTAATACATCCTAAAAAAGCTGCCAACGGCTACCGACAGTACACCATGGAGAATATCCGGGAAATCCAGGATATTCTCTACTACCGAAATGTAGATATGAGTTTAGAAGAGATCCGAACGATCTTTTTTCACACAGATCTTTCGGCATGGGAAACAATTTTAAAGGAAAAGATAAAAGAAGAAAACGAAAAAATTATGCGGCATAAATCCTATTTAAATCGATTAGAACTCTTTAAAAATGCGATTATGCAAAGTGCTCCGCTAGATACCCCGATTATCCGTAAAATGCCGCCAATCTATATCGTATATCAATCCGTCTGGCCGCTTCCCATCGATCATATGGATTCCTATTCAATAGAAAATTCTCCTATGGTCTGGACCTATGAGGTCTTTGAAAATGCACCGAGTCCCGAATGTTGTCTTTCCGATCCGAATCGAATTTTACGTACAGTGGATGAAGAAGCCATAGAAAGCTTTCCTTTCCCTTTAGAAATTCCGCCTGTTATGATGGAGCTTCCTGAATGTGTCAGTCTGCTTCTCCCTTCTCCAATCAGAAGTGCCAAGGGATTAAATCTTTCTTCTCTATTAGAGTGGTGCAGACAGCAGCAAATTCACTTAGAATCTACGATTTACTCCCGCTATCTATTCAATGCAACCACGGACGGAATAAATCAGTATTATATGGAACTGCTCTGTCCTATTGCAGAAAAAAATACAAATGAGCCCCGCTGATATCTTTCATTTGGACGCCCATATACAATCGAGCAGGGAAATTTCCTTTCCCTGCTCGCTGTGTGACCCGTGTGCCGCCTTAGCGGCATATTCCCTCTAACACAATTTCTTCTAATCTTTATCACCCATAAAAATTATATCGACTAATAAAATCCGCAGCCATATCTCCGCTTGCATTATACTGACTTGAAACAGCCTTTACATTTGCCTCTGCATGATCAGATATCTTCTCTGCCAAAGAATCCACCTTTACAGAAAAACTCCCGGAAGATCCCAATACCTTCTCTATCGTTTCGATATCTGCTTCCTGAAACTTCTTCTGATCCAATTTTAATGTTCCGTCTGTTTCTACCATAATTCCAATTTTGCCCAATGCATCCTTTTGTTCAGAAACGGTCTGATTCATCTTCTTCTGATAATATTCACTTAAGAAATCCGTTGATTTCTTTAATGCCTGCATAGTAGAATTATATTTTTTTACCATCTCTTCTGCATGGGTGCAAATTTCATCCTTATTCCCACTTTCTTTTGCCTTTTCAAAGATAGAATCTTTTCCCTTTGCCATAAATATTTCCATCTTTTTCAACAGTTGATCGGCTGTCTGATCCAGATTTTCATATTCACTCGTTTTTCCATTCTCTTTATTCCAGAGATTCATCTTCCCGTTTCTTTTATTTAATGCACTTAGTAAGGTATTTTCCATACTGCCGTTATTGAAATAATTTAAAAGCGAATTGTGATTAACCGGAAATCCCGCCCGAATCGCTGCTTCATCTAACATTCGTGTTGTCACCCTCATCCTGCTACCTCCTTGCTGTTTTCCCATACTATCGTTTTCTTTCTGCAGTCTGATTGATTACAGCATAATCGGATTCTGACAGGCACGGTTCGATTTATAGCTCTTTTGCCATATAATCCAGATATGCTTTTACAAATTCCTGATATTTGTATTTGGAAATCAACAGGCTTTTTCCATTTTTCATCCTAAGCTCTGTCCGGTCATACCGCTCCACATACTTCATATTTACCAAATAGCCCTTATGAATCCTGAAAAATCCGGGATAGAGTTCCCTCTCTAATACACCGATTTTATCATAATATTCAATCTTTTCTTTAAAAAGGTACAAAATTACCTTTCGGTTGCTGCTTTCCACATAATAAATATCATCCGTCGGAACTTTCCTTAATATTGTCTTGTTCCTTACCAGAAGCTCCTTTGGCTCCGCCTGCTTCATTGGCTTAAGATAGTGATATTCTCGTACAGCCTGTGCCAATACACTTTCCAATAACGTTTCCTGAAACGGATATAATACATATTGAAATGCATGAACTGCAAATGCCTCTGCCATATACTCTGTATATGCGGTTACAAAGATCAGAAGCGGCAGGCTTCCCCATACCGCTTTCTGCCTTTCCTCCATCCAATCTCTTAACCTTTTTGCAATACCGATTCCATCGATTCCTTTTGTAATCCCCAGAAAAAGAAGATCGGGAAACTCTCCTATTCCATATTCCCAGATCTGCACCAGTTCTTTGTCGGATGAAAACTCTGTAATCTGACAATCTATATTCTGCTTTTCAATCAAGTTCCGTATAGCAAAGCGTATCGTCTCTTCCTCGTCACAGATTGCTATATTCAACTACTTCACCTCGTACTTTAATTTTGCCCGTCTTGTGAAGAATCATATGCTGTAAACAATTTGCCTGTGCTAAGATCAACTGATCCCTGCATGGTTATTATCGGCAAAAATCCAAAAATCAATATAGTAATGTCATAACTGGTCGTCTTAATGTTGCAAATAGTGTACTTTAATATTCTTTCTTTTTTATAATGCTTTCGCTGACTAAAAGTGAAATCCCGACAAAAATCACCCAAATCACACCCGTTAAAAGATAAAGCAGCCATTTCTCACTAGAATCCACCCACTGTAAAAACAAATTTTCTGCTCTGTCCATCCAAATAAGCAGATTTTCTCCGCCCACTTTTGTAATAATGGAAAGAGATACCATAAAAAATGCTACTCCTCCAAGCAAAACCACCTTTCCTATATCACTTCCAAACCGAAACTGTATCGGCAGCACAATCATCTGAATCAGCGACAAAGTAAAAAAGATCAACAGTGCCTGCTGCAGGATATCCACAAATGAAAATGATGTCATTATTATATAAAAAACAGAAGAAATCACACATCCAACCAATCCGCTTCCCAATGCAAAAACATATTTTTCTGCTGCATAAATTCCTTTATTAATCGGCATCGTCATAAGAAAAGCAACACTTTTATCAAATTCATCAATAGAAATTGTATTTAACACCAGCGTTCCGCAAAGTGCTGTCACAAAAGAAATGACAAAACTAGCAGCAGTCTCTCCCTTTAATACAGTCAGCATAACAGCAAGAAATAAAATTACGACTAATAATCTTTTATTTTTTAATGTCAGACATAGATCTTTTACCAATAATCCTCTCATACTGCTTCCCCTTTCCCAATCAATATAATAATATCATCAATATTTCCTTTTTCCACTACAATATTTGGATAGTTTTCCTGATAGTACTGTCTTTCCTTTGTTAAAAGTTCATAGCCAAATGCCTCCTTTTTACGATAAAGCAGATGTGTCTTATCTATCCTTTGATATTGTTCCTCGCTGACCTTTAACACAGCATAATCCGAAAGAATCCGATCCGTATCTTCATGAAATAAAATTTTTCCCTGCTGCATAAAATACAAATCATCGCAAAGTCCTTCCAAATCAGAGGAAATATGAGAGCTAATTAAAATTGCCCGTCCTTCCTGATTCATATATTCTCTCATTTCATCCAATAATTCATTTCTGGTAACAGCGTCTAATCCAACTGTCGGCTCATCCAATATTAAGAGCCTTGCCTTATAACTCATCGCAATTAAAAGTTTAAATTTTGCCTTCATACCTGTTGAAAAATCCTTTATCTGCTTCTCCAATGGAAGCTGATACTGTGAACACTTTTCTATAAACCACTTCGTTTCAAACTTCTGATACATCGCCTCCATAACCGCAGTCACTTCTTTTATTGTCATCATACTGCTAAACGTATACTCAGAAAGAACCGTTCCTATTTCTGCCTTTTCCTGAACCGTAAACTCTTTCTGGCTCTTTCCAAACCGCTCTATCGTTCCTCCGTCTATCTGAATTAACCCTAAAATAGCTTTAAATGTCGTACTTTTTCCTGCCCCATTCGCTCCGATTAATCCTGTTACATATCCCTCCTTTACCTGCATCGAACAGTTTAACTGAAAATCTTTATAGTATTTCTGCACCTCTTTTAATTCTAACAACATCTCTTTATTCCTCCATAATCAAATCCAATAATTCCCGAATTTCTGCATCTTTCATTCCACAGTGTCTCCCCGCCTGAATGGCCAGTTCCAGCATCGATTCCACTTTTCGTTTTTGCTCTTCCTGCAAAAGATTTTTATTATTCGGAGCAACAAAACTTCCTTTTCCATGCACGGTAATAATAAATCCATCCTGCTCTAAACAGTCATATGCCTTTTTTACCGTTAAGGCACTAATTTTTAAATCTTTCGAAAGTGTACGAACGGAAGGAAGCACCGTTTCCTCTTTTAACTTTCCCTCTATTATCATAGATTTAACCTGCCTTACAATTTGTTCATAAATCGGTTCCATTGATGAATTACTAATAATTAGATTCATATGTAACATTGCCTCCTTAATAAACAGTATATAACAGTATATATCAGTTGTCAATAGTAATTTGTTCTCTTGGACACCCGTGTGCATCAAAAAAAGCGTAACAGCCATTCAAACCATTACGCTTAAAAATCTACCTCTTAAAAAACACCTCATCCTAACCCATCAAACGATACCATCCCTATTCCAAATATATTCTATAATTCCCAGTACAATATTTTTCCACCCATTTTTCATCCCGATATTCTCCACATTCACTCATCTTACAGTCTTCAAATAAATCCACTGCTATTTCTTCTATTACCTCCTTTATCTCTAACGGCTGAATATATTTTTCCGGTATTCCCTTCATCCCCAAATATGCCCCCATAATATTCCCTGTTACCGCTCCGGTAGAATCACTGTCTCCATCATGATTTACGGATACCGTCACTGCTTTTGCAAAATCATTCTGATATTTTACTGCACAATACACAGCAATCGCCAACGTCTCTTCTGCCACCCATCCCTCACCAATTTCGCGAATAGCCTCCCAATCCCCTCTATCCTGGTGAGCCAGCCAAACCGCTTTTTCCATAATCGCAGTAAATTTCTTTCTATAACCATTATCCTGATAAATTTCCGCTGTTATTTTTATGGCTTCTTCCACTATTTGATCCATATCCATACTGCCAGGCGAAAAAACACATCTTGCAATAATATGAGTAAGAGCCGCTGCAGGAATATAACCCAACGGATGTCCATGGGTAAGAGCCGCTGCCTCCGCCCCTATCTGATCTACTTTTCTAATCTCTTTTATATGTTTCGGCAAATATAATCCCACCGGTGCAACTCTCATTACTCCTCCGCACCCTTTGCTGGAATTAATCGGATACTCTACACTCCCACACTCCGATCCTCTTAATGCAGACAGACAAGTCCTTCCCGGTGCCCTTCGCTGATGCAACTCTTTTACATTTAAAAGCCATGATTTTACATATAAATGATTCGTTTGCTGCTTTTTATCCTGTGTCATAAGCCAATCTTTATAAGCCATCCATATATAATCCTGCCACTTCCCCATAACCCCTCTTAAACAAAGCCTAGTAAATCCTACTAATAAACCATTTGCTGTAAATAATGTCATTTGCGTATCATCTGATATACATGCCTTATGACAAACTAATTCATAATCTTGTATTCCATTTTCTCCATACTGCATCCGAATCTGTTCTGCACTTTGAAATTCTACCAGATAACCCAATGCATCTCCAACCGCTCCTCCAAATAAACAGCCTCTCACTTTATCTAACATAATCTCTTTTTCATCCACCATATCTGCTCCTCTCTTCCCATAATTTCCTCCCAATATCCAAATTTAACCTCATCAAGGAAGTCCTCTGCTTCTAAGCCGCTAAGGCGAAAGCGGTGGGTTGGGACTTCCTTGTTTCAGTGGGAGTGCAGACTCCCACTGAAAAGCTGCGATAGCAGCTATGAGGTTATGAGCAAGTAGCAAAGCGGATTGCGAATATCCGATTTGACTTCCTATTTCCCAATATTATTATATACCAAAACTATCTATATGAAAAGCCGCTTTCCATATCGAATCTATTACATCCCCTATCATTCCATTCAAATACAATAACAGCATTAGGGCATATAGAAATTAACAGCAATACTCTGAAAAGGAAACAACAGCCAGAGTGAGGAAGCAGTATAGCGTTGCTATACCGCTTCCTCACTCTAGCGTCCTCCCCCCAAAAATTTTAACCTTTCTACTCCTCCAACACCAATTCCATCCGATACCCCAAATATTCTCCCATTTCCACAGGCAAAGGAATCCCCGCCTCCATCAGTGCCGATCCAAAATACCTCTGTCCTGTCCGTACATCCCGATAAACTCCATCCTTTACAATCCCCTTAAGCCGCACATAATTCACCGTCATATTCCCATGAATCTCCAACATCACCACATACAAAAGCACCTGCTTCCGATCCAAAGAAACAAACATCCAAGCCGCATACTCCTCCAAAAAAGGATTCGACAGCCGATAATAATCCCCGCTCTGTATCAGCCCGGCATATTTCCGATATTCGGCAATCTGCTCCCGGATCTCTTCTTTCTCCTCCTCTGTCACTTTCCCAGGATCTAACTCATACCCAAATGTTCCTGCCATAGCCACAATCCCACGAGTATGCAGGCTAACACTCCGCCCGGTCTGATGATTCGGCACCGCTGAAACATGCGATCCCACCACAGAAGCCGGATAAAAAAACGATGTTCCATATTGAATCTTAATCCGATCCACTGCATCTGTATTATCACTGCACCAGATCTGAGGAGTATAATACATCATCCCGGCATCAAACCGTCCTCCTCCGCCGCTGCATCCCTCGATTAAAATCTGAGGATACCGCTTGAGCATCTTCTCCAAAAAATCATACACGCCAATCACATACTGATACATAACCTTCCCTTGATTATGCTCCATCGAATATGCCTCCGCCAGACTCCGATTCATATCCCATTTCACATACTCTACATTTCCCTGATCCAGCACCTGACAAATCTGTAAAAATACCGCCTCCCGAACTTCTTTTCTAGAAAAGTCAAGCACCAGCTGATTTCTAGAATATACTGGTTTTCTCCCAGGAATCTGAAGAACCCAGTCTGGATGTGCCCGATAAAAATCACTGTCCTCCGAAACCATCTCAGGCTCAATCCATATTCCAAATTTCAATCCGAATCCATGTATTTTCTGGATCAATTCTCCAAGCGAACACCCCAATTTCCGTTCATTGACCTGCCAGTCTCCCAAACCGCTGTTGTCATCCTCCCGTTTTCCAAACCAGCCGTCATCCATTACCACCAAGTCCATTCCTAACTCTGCTGCCTCTTTTGCCAGCTTACAGATGGTTTCCCCATTAAAATCAAAGTAAGCTGCCTCCCAACTATTAATCAATACTGGTCTTACTTCTTTGTTATACTTTCCTCTGCAGATATGATCTCGAATACACCGGTGAAACTGTACTGAAAGCTGTCCAAATCCTTCCCTCGAACAACTTAAAATTGTCTCTGGAATAATCAATTCTTCTTGTTGTTTTAACGGATAGTGGAACAGTTCATCCTGCAGTCCCATCATCACCCGTGTCTGTCCATATTGATCCTTCTCTGCTTCACATTGAAAATTCCCACTATATACAAAAATCATTCCATAACAATTTCCGGCATCTTCTATCGTATCCTTTTTCGCCACAATTACAGCAGGATTATACTGATGACTAGAGGTTCCTCTACGGCTTTCTATTACAAATTTCCCATGTGCAATCTCAGCTCGCTGCAGATTCCGTTCCATTGCGTGTCTCCCATAAAAACTCAATAAATCGAAATCTCCAGTAATAAAATCCAAACATGCCGAAGCCGCCTTCTGCACAACGACCATCTGTTCTCCGCAATTAGTAAGCACTGCACTTCTAGTAATGATATCGTCCTCTTCCAATACCCCATAGAGCAGCTTCACCTGTACCTTACTTACGGCATCCTCTAAAATAATCTCTAATGTCTCTGCTTCTTCCTCTGCTGCATAAACTGCCGGAAGCCCTTTTAACCCATACTTTCCCTTCCGTATCTGATAACCAACATAGCGCAAATCACAGCAGTCAGAACCATCCGCATTATGAATAATCAACGCACTGCTGCGATAATCTCCGGTTCCCATTACCGGATATTCCTGTGGCAGTGCATCCATAGAATATGTTCTATCATTTCCGGCATCTGCCGGATTTCCAGAAAATCCCCTATCATAATAGGTGAGAAGATAATCCATATTACCAGATATTTTCGAGCCATAATACAAATGTAAAAGAAAACCATAGTGATCCACCTGCATCTGATAAGTGGTATGTTTTGTATTTAAAGTAAAAATACGATTCTCATCCTGATAAACAATCGCCATAATATGCACCAAGGGGCTGCCATATGAAACTTTCATATGACAGTCCCGCAAATCCAAGGTTAAAGGAGGATTTGCCTATTTTATCCTTTCCTAATTATTTTCCCTAACCTTTCTTTCTCTTTCTACTTCACAGCTCCATTCACTACGCCGTTTAAGATCTGCTTCTGACAAACAATATAGAAGATCAAAATCGGAATCAGTGACAACAGATAGGAAGCAAACGCTAAATTATAATTTGTTCCAAATTGTGACTGGAAATTTAACTGAGCCAACGGCAATGTATTCGTCTCCGAACCAGCCATAATAACCAATGGAGTCATAACGTCATTCCAAACAGACAGAGCCGTCAATACGGCAACCGTAGCATGCATCGGTTTCATAATCGGGAAGATAATCTTCCAGTATGTTCTCCAGGTAGAAGCCCCGTCTACACGAGCCGCTTCTTCCAAAGCCATTGGAATATTTACCAGATACCCGGAATATAAAAGAATATTCATCGGCATATAAAATACAACATAAAGCAGGATTACACCAAACCAATTTGCAAGCCCCATTTCAGCCGTCTGTTTTGCTAAAGGCATCATTAAAATTGCAAACGGAACGAACATACCACTTACAATAAAGAGATAGACAAAACTATAAAACTTGCTGCCTGCCTTATTCCGTCCCAATGCATAACCCATTAAAGAATGAATGGCAATCGACAATACTACTGTCACAATCGTAATCAATAAGCTGTTTCCCAAGGAATGCCAGAAATTCGTTACCCGCATTGCCTCTTTAAAATTACTGAAACTCCAGCTCTTTGGCAGTGATAAAATTCCACCAATACTATTGGTCATTTCGGAAGGCTGTTTAAATGCAATTACAACCGTTAAATACAGTGGAAATGCAATCGTGATAAGCCCTAAAATCAAAAGAACCATTGCCACCCAATTTGTATTCTTATTTACCTTTATCATAACTGCTCCTCCTTACTGCTTGAAAATTTCATCTGTGCTACAGAAACAAATACAATGACTAAGAAGAACACAACTGCGTTCGCACTCTGAAAGCCAAACTGTCCGCCGGACATACCATTGTTATAAATAAGATAAGAAATCGATTCTGTACTCTGTGCAGGACCACCCTTTGTCAAAGCCATAATCTGATCGAATACCATTAAAAAGTTCTTTACGCACAGTACCATATTGATAGAAAAGAACGGAATAATCAGTGGAAACGTCAGATAGCGAAACTGCTTCCAGCCAGTTGCACCATCTAATCCGCCTGCTTCATAGACATCCTCTGGTACAGTCTGCAGACCAGAGATATAGATAATCGTATTCATCGCAATTGCCTGCCAAGCACATACTACCATAATTCCGATCCAGGCACGGCTTGGATTGGATAAAATACTGCTGCTCAATGCTTCTATTCCAATCATCGATGCCAATGCCGGCAAAATGTAAGTAAAGAAATAGTTGAATATGTAACCAACAACTAATGCTCCCAAGATATTTGGTAAAAAGTATGCCCCACGGAAAAAGCTTTTTGCACGAATCTTTCCATTTAAAGCAAGAGCCAAAATCAAGCTGATTACATTCACTACAATAGTTGTTACAATAGCCAGTTTAAAGGTAAATAAATAAGATTTTCCAACACGGGCATCCGAAAATAAATCAATATAATTTCGCATCCCGACCCAATCATAACTTCCAAATCCCTTAAAATTCGTAAAACTATAGATTACACCACGAATCAGCGGAATCGTATTAAAGCAGACAAACAATGCCAGAATAGGAATAGTAATACATAAAAATGTTATTTTTCTCTCATTTTTCATTTTTTCTTCCTCCTTTAATTCCCATGTTCTTCCTCATATTTCTGCACTAAACGGATAATATCCCGATTATATCTTAACCAGTCTGTATCAAATTTCTTTAAAAATGCATCCACATCTTTATGAATTAAAAATGTCTGAATCTGTGCATCGACTGCCATTTCAGAAGGATAATAGTGATCCTGATAATCCGTCATATTCCCTGCTTCAATATAGCTCATCATTCCGTCTAACATCGAAGCCAGAGCAAAATCTCCTTCTTTACATGGAATTGCATTTTGTGCATCAATATACTTCTGAATGTTTTCATCTGCAAATAAGAAATCCAGTACTTCATAAGCAGCTTCTTTATTTTCACAAGCTGCCGTTACAGCAAATAAAAGGTCTACACCAGAATTCAATGTATTACCGTCTTTACTGTCATTAGCCGGCATAACAAAAGAGTCTACATTTAAATCTGGATTTACGCTTAAAATCTGCGGAACTGCATAACTGCCGATAGGATACATCACAGCTTCTCCTCTTGCAAAAGCGGTACATGCATCATTGTATCCATAAGCAAACGGATCGTTTGGTCCATACTGCAAAAGCTGCAAATATTTTTCGGCTACTTCCCGATATTCTGTTGAAAATGTAGTTGTTCCACGGTTTACCTGCTTTGTTACATCTGCCGGAGCGAGATCGACTGCCATCGAATTCCACGGTGCCAGACAGGTCCAAGTATCTTTAAAACCGAAATAGAATGGCTGTTTTCCTGCTGCCTGAATTTGATCACATAGAGCAATTAATTCATCCCATGACTCTGGAATCACCCAGCCGTTTTCATTAAAGATATCCTTGTTATAAAGAATTCCAGCTGCATTCGCAACATAAGGCAATGCATAACTGCCTTCCGTTGGAACCAGCTCCAGTGCTTCTGCTATATCCAGGTATGCTGGTTTGATGTCGTTAATCCCTTGATAGCCAGATACATCCGCCAAAATGTCCGCATCCACAAAATAAGAATAGTTAATGTCCCCTCCAATCCCGATAATATCCGGATAATCTTCTCGGATAAATCGTGTTCTTAAAATTGTCATTGCATCATTTGGAGAGCTGATTGTAAGGTGGATATTGTCGTGTGTTGCATTGAACTCTTCTTCCACTGTGTTAAAATAAGCTGCTGCTTCCGGTTTGTACTGAACAATCTCAATTTCTGTCTTTTGACTGTTTCCGTTTGAACCACAGCCTTGCATCGCCAATGCTGCCATTATACAGCAAGTTGCAAGCCCCAGACGTTTGATCTTTTTTCCTTTCATAGCATTTTCTCCTTCCCTGTTCTTTGATATAGGTATTATAACATACCTTTATGCTATCAGAAAATAGCAGTATTTTGGTTGTTTTATTCCTTTATGCTACTTTTTTATGTTTTACTTGAAGTCATGTTGCATTATGGTATATAATACAATTACTATAAAATATGAGGTGATTTATGAGTGAAGTAATCTTTTCCATTTTTCCAAGAGAGAATTTTGTCGATTTAGGGCTTTATCAATTCGGCTGGGAACAATGTGATGCTTCTCAGTCATTCGGACCTGCTGCTAGAAATCACTATCTGTTTCATTACTGTATCTCTGGCACAGGTACTTTAATTGCCAACAACGCAAAGGGAGAATCCATTCCCTATCAAATCAAAAGCGGACAGGGTTTTTTACTATTTCCTCACCAAATTTCCACTTACATTGCCGACCATGAAATCCCCTGGGAGTATACCTGGGTAGAGTTTGATGGACTGCGTGTAAAGGAAACCATTAGTTTAACCGGACTTTGTCTGGATCATCCTGTCTACAAAGCACGTCACAAAGATATTTCCGAAACTATGAAAAATGAAATGCTGTATATTGTAAATCACAAAGACGAATCCCCTTTTCACTTGATCGGGCATCTCTATCTGTTTCTTGACAGTCTTGTTCGTTCTGCTATGTCTGCCTCATCTTCTCTAACGAATCGGGGAAACAATTTACGTGATTTTTATCTGAAAGAGGCCTTTTCTTTTATTGAACAAAACTTTCAAAATGATATATCGATTGAAGACATTGCCGCTTGCTGCGGTTTAAATCGAAGCTACTTTGGAAAGATTTTCCGGGAAAGTATGGGAAAATCTCCTCAAGAGTTTTTGATTTCTTATCGAATGACAAAAGCTGCCGAATTGCTGAAACTGACTCGGCTTTCCGTTGCGGATATTGGAAATGCAGTTGGGTATCCAAACCAGCTTCACTTTTCAAGGGCTTTTAAAAACATTTATGGAATTTCGCCTCGGCAGTGGCGATATGAAAATGAAGAAGAAAACATAATCAGTAAAAATATTGTATTGTAAGATTTTTTAAATTAAGCAGGGAAAGGATTTTTTTATGAAAATTACTATTATTGACGGACAGGGCGGGAAAATTGGGCGGGCTCTGATTGAACAGCTGAAGAAAATGCGTCCAGATTTAGAGCTTTATGCAATCGGGACAAATGGAATTGCTACTTCTGCTATGATGAAAGCTGGAGCAGATTATGGGGCAACTGGGGAAAATCCTGCTATTGTCAATGCACAGAATTCCGATATTATTGTTGGACCGATTGGAATTGTTTTTGCGAATTCTTTGCTCGGGGAGATTACACCGGCTATTGCAACGGCTGTTGGAGCTAGTCCGGCATTTAAGATATTGATTCCTGTAAACCGATGCAACCATTATGTTGTGGGGTGCGGGGAGATTGGACTTGGAGAATATATTCGTATGGTGTGTGAAAAAATAGATTCTATGTGTTGAATAGAATTGGGGGGATGGAATTAAAGTCAAATGCTTTTGTTAGAATTGGGGGCTTTTATTAAAATTGGGGATTTTTATTAAAACTGGATGCTTTTATTAAAATCGGATGCTTTTATTAAAATCGGACGCTTTTATTAAAATCGGACGCTTTTATTAAAATCGGACGCTTTTATTAAAATCGGACGCTTGAGGAGAGAGCTGCCCTTTCATTCTAGGCGAGCAAAAGTTCCGGGAAGCTAGTCACTAAGAACGGCTAAGAAACTCGCATAAAAGCTCGTTCCTAAGCCGTTCTAAGTGCCGGATCTTCCCTCCACAAAAAAACTGCTCTGATATGCCTAGAATGAAAGGGCAGCTCTCTCCTCAGGCTGTCTTTCTCTTCTGATATTTTTTTATTTTGATAACTATTTTTAATTTTTTACCTTGATAGCTTTATTTGTTTTTCTTTATACTTTTCTTATTTTTTTGATATTTATATAAGCTTTTCTATTTTTTATAAGCAGATGCTAAAAGAAGGAATCTGATATGTTTCGAAATATTGATTTTCCATTGGAATCCATTCTTTTATAAATCTCTCTAACTGAGCTTCTCCATTTCGGATACGAATTCTGCGTTTTTGTTCTTCAGAAGATATTGTTAAGAAAAAACGTAAATCATAGATATTTTTAAAATATGGATGCTGGCTGTAAGCACCTTCTACAATATTTAATCTGTTATATGGAACTTTTATTTTTTCTTCTAATTTTTTTTGGCGGCAATTATATCTTTGATAGACAAGTCCTGAAGGATCGGAAATGTGAGCTAGTATCTCTTCCTGAAATCGTTTATAATCCACATTTCCTCCCGCTTCTGATAAACGTTCTTTTGTTCTTTGTTCTGGGCGTAGAAAGAAATCGTCCATATGAAATAAATTACATTGATATTTTTCTTTTAATAAATTTCCTAATGTACTTTTTCCGCTGGCACTCATACCGTCAATTGCAACTAAAACAGGCTGAGTAAGATGTTTTTCTAATATATTATCGATTTGAAAGCATACGATACGCATTTTCTCTTTCATTTTTTAATACTCCTATCTGCGTTAGTGCAATGATAATTGCCGGAATTGCTACGATTTGTAAAATAATCCCAGGAATAGCATTGGTGAATGCACCTGCTATAAACATGGCAGTGGAAAAACTTCCTCCTGTTATGCCATATAGAGGAATACTAACCACTCCCCATATTACTCTTCCTGCAAACATAGCTGTTATTAAGCTGATATAAACGGATAGCTTTTTCTTTGGAAGTTTTGCATAAAGAATTCCTGCTACTGCACCATAAACGGCAAGTTCAAATGCCATTGCTACTGCTGTTGGCATCATTTTAGGCATAGTAAAGATTAAACTTCGAAATATCGGCAAAATAATACCCACTGTCAGTCCATATTGCCAGCCACATACAAATCCGCATAACAATACTGGGATATGCATGGGCAGTAAACGGCTTCCTATTGCTGGTATCTGCCCTGTGAAAAATGGCAGAATCATACCCATTGCCAAGAATAATGCAGCTAAAATCATTTTTTTCATGTCTTTCATTCTTTTTTCCTCCTGATTCAAATAGATAGTTAAGACTAAATTTTCTTTGTTTTTCATATATTTATATTGTTTATATGCTTATGATCGCATTTTTTACAAAAAAATACCATAAAAATATAACAATTCTTCAGAACTGTTCTACCTTCATGGTATTTTTATTTTTGGATTTTTTCTTAATTTGAATTTTTCCTTAAGTTAAGTTTATAAATTTATGATAATTTTTTTATTATTATGTATAATGAAAAACAAAATCTATCTCTTATTTTTTGCTAACTTCTATTAGCTATTGTAGTGAGTATACTTAAATTTGTTGGAAATGTCAAGTAGTTTTCTAAATTTAACCTTAAAAGTTTATCTAAGATTTACTATTCTACATTTTTTTGTTCTGTTAATGACTTTGCCTCTTATCTATGTTATAATGTTTTTTAGTCAAATCGGATATTCCCAATCCGCTTTGCTACTTGCTTATAACCTCATCAAGGAAGTCCCAACCCACCGCTTTCGCCTTGGCGGCTTAGAAGCAGGGGACTTCCTTGATGAGGTTAAAATATAATAGGAGATAATTATTATTTAGTTTATAAGGTAAGTAAAATGAAATTTGTATTAAAAATTAATTATAATAAATTTTTTTAAGATTTTGTATTAGAGCTTAAAGGAGGTATCTATGCAAAAATATCACTATCTTTTATTTGATTTGGATGGGACTTTAACCGATCCTAAGATTGGTATTACTAAATGTGTTGCTTATGCATTAGAATCTTTTGGTATTCAGGTAACAGATCTAGATACTCTTACTTGTTTTATTGGTCCTCCGCTTCTTGACTCTTTTATGGAATATTATTCTTTTTCAGAAAAAGAGGCGGCAAAAGCAGTGGAAAAATATCGAGGGCGTTTTTCCGCAATTGGAATATTAGAGAATCGTGTCTATCCTGGAATAGAAGAACTTTTAAAAGAACTTACTGATTTAGGATTTCAGCTGATTCTTGCTACCTCTAAACCCTCTGTTTATGCAAAGCAAATCTTGGCTTTCTTTCATTTGGAATCTTATTTTACTTTCCTTTCAGGAAGTGAGTTAGATGGAAGACGAACGACAAAGGGGGAAGTGATTGCTTATGCATTAGAGAAATGTTTGATAACGGATCGCTCTCAAGTGCTTATGATTGGTGATCGAAAACATGATATTCTTGGGGCAAAAGAAAACAAGATTGACTCTATGGGAGTACTGTTTGGATATGGAACGAAAGAGGAACTTCTTTTGGCAGGGGCAGATTATATTGTGGAAAGTGTGGAAGAAATGTATCACTTTTTTAAGAAGTTATCTTCTCTTTGATGATTATATCAAATATGTCGTTCAAAAAGTTGGATATTTAACAGATAAAAAATGGAAAGGGCTAATTTAACCTATTAAGGAAGTCCCCCGCTTCTAAGCTATAAAGGCGAAAGCGGTGGGTTGGGGGACTTAAGCTGCAATAGCAGCATAGGATTATGAGGAAGTAGCGGAGCGGATTCCAAATTTCCTTTGATTTCAGGTAAATACAGGAAAAAATACTTTTAAAAATAATAAAAATACTTTATTTTTATATAAAAATAATTCGTTTTAAAATTATAATTTTATATTATTTGTTATACAATATTTCTGATATTATTACCATATATTTTAGAATTATTATATTTTGCAGCAGATTTTTTTGTTTTTTATGGATCGTTTTTTATAATATAATTTTTTTTAATTATTCATAATAATTTTTAGATAATCTTCTGATTTTTCTCTTATAATTTGAATTCCTTTTTCTAATTCCTCTAGTTTAAATTGGTGAGAAATTAAGAGATCTGGTTTTACTTTTTTCTGAATAATCTGTTCTATTACATAATGCCAATCATCTTCTAATTGATGTGTAAAAGAGGAATTCCATATTCCTGTTATTATTAGCTGGTTTCGTAAAATCTTTCCATATATTGCTTTTTCTAATCGTATATCTGTATAGGGATTTCCAACTAAACAAACTCGCCCCAATGGAGCAGCGACAGCAACTGCTTGTGCAATCGATAGATTTTTTCCGATACACTCAAAAACGATATCGGCTCCTCTTCCTTCGGTTTGTTCTAGAATCCATTGTTTGGCATCTTCTTTTCGACTGTCACAATAGCACTCTTTTGGTAATCCTATTTTTAATATGGTTTGTTTTTGAATTTCTTTATTTCCAACTGCCATAATTTTTTGGAATTTATTATTTTTGTTTTCGTTTATTAAAAATAAAAGAATACTCATGCCAATTGTACCAAGTCCATATATTACGATATAGTTTGGTATAGCATTGTTGTTTAAAAGATTTTCTGCTGCTGGATTTTTTATAGAAAGGAGTGTCCTTCTTATCGCATGTACAGCAACTGCCATAGGCTCTAATATGGCAGCCTCCCGATCAGAAATTTGTTCCGGCAGTTCGATTAGATTATCTTCTGGAACTACTATATATTCTGCAAAGCCTCCATTTCTTCTAGAACCTAAATAGCTGTAGTTTCTGCACAGTTCATATTGTTTCTTTTGACAAAATATACAGGTCATACAAGGGATTAACGGAAAAATTCCTACTCTTTTTCCCTGCCATTTTTTATCTGCCTGTTCTCCTAGCTTTTCTACTGTCCCGGAACATTCATGTCCTGGAATTAACGGATACGAATAGGTGCCGGCTTGATATATTCTTGGAATATCTGAGCCGCAAATACCAGCTGCCTTTACAGAAACTAATACTTCTTTCTTCCTTAATTGAGGGATTGGTATGGTTTCTAAATAAAATTGATTGATGTTATGTAATACCCATGCTTTCATTAATTGATTCATTTTATTTTTTATCTTTCTATTCTTTTTTCTATTATACAGCGAAATTGTTCTAAATCTGCTTTAGTGGTAATTTTAAAATTTCTCTCATCACCCGGAATTAAAACGATATCCATTCCGCTTCTAATGGCTGCTTCAGTAGAACCTGTTATTTCTAATATTTGATTCGGCAGTAATTTTTTATTTGCTTGATAATAGGTTCCTAGACGAAATACTTCCGGTGCCTGTCCTGCAAAAAACTCGTCTCGGTTTAATAAAGAATCTATGGTTGTTTTATTTTTGCTTTGATAGATGGTATCTTTTATTGGTATAACAGGAAGGACTCCATCATGTCCGGCTGCTGCCTCTAAACACTCGGTTATCTGTTTTTCTGTCAGCAGCGGTCTGGCTGCATCATGAATCATAACATAGTCCGATTCTTCTGCATATTTTATAATATCCTCTAATGCATGTAAAATCGAAAGCTGCCGGTTTTCTCCCGGAATAGAAAAACCATTAAATTTTTTTTGCCTGTCGGCTGTCTTTAGCCATTTTTGAATTTGGTTCTGCCAGTTTAAAGCTGCGACTATCTGGATTTTATCAATCTTTCTATGAGCAGAGAATTGTTCAATACAATAGGAGATTATGGGTTTCTTTTCTATTTCTATATATTGTTTTGGAACAGCAGAGCCGATTCTTATACCGGAACCACCAGATAAGATAACTGCAATATTCACAAAATCACACTCCTATACTTTAAAATTGTAAATGGCGAATATTTTTTATGATTTCTTGATATGATATGGTTCTGCCAAAAAGAAGCGTTGTTCCAAGTACAAAACCTTTTACACCCTTTGGGGCATATTCCATTATTTTATCTGCACTGCAGGCTCCGTCCCAATAAATCTCAAAATCCATATCTTCTTTTAAAGAAAGTAATTTAATTATCTTTTTTCCTACATAGGGCAGATACATCTGCCCGGCATTTCCTGGATTAACGGACATTACTAATACCTTTTTTACAATACGAAGCATCTCAAATACAGTTTCTACACTTGTTCCAGGATTAATTGCAATTCCTGGTATCATTCCGGCATTAATTACTTTCTGCAGTGTTGTAGAAGGATGATATTCTGCTTCTGGATGAATATAAACGGTATCGCCTACTCTAAGATGATCTAAAAATAATTGGATATTGTTATTGGGATGTTCAATCATTAAATGAATATCAATTGGCGTTTTCGTTGTATCTGCTATATAGGTTAAATCATTTAATGACATAGCAAAATTTGGTACAAACCTGCCGTCCATAATATCTATATGAAAAGAATCAATGCCTCCCTCTTCTAGATTTCTCACTTCTGTTTCTAAATTTCCATAATTTGCACACATCATAGAAGCCATTAACTCAATCTGCATTACTCTCACCTTTCTTTTCTAAAGTACCTCTGTTACTTTTGTCATTCTATTAAAAAAGGGATCTTCTATCACCATATGTAAGAAATCTTCATCCGTAATACAAAATTTATGTATAAAAGAAAGAAGTGTTTCATCCAATTCCTTCTGTTCCATTCTTTGTGTAACAGGACATAATGCAAGATATGTTTTAAAATACTCCCAAACTCCATTTTGCATTTTCTGCAAACACCGCATCTGCTGTTCTGTTCTGGTTTCTTTTGCATAAATTGGTTTTCCTTTTTTATCAAACTGCTGTACAGAGGGAAACGGTGAGGTCAGCAGGGTTTCAAGAATATAATAACAATCGAAAATAATAGTTCCTTCCTTTTTCTCTTTTGTATAAAAAGCTTGAATATCTAAATTCTTCTCTTCTGTCTGCTCGGATTCTAATCGTAAAAAATAGAATCCTTTTAGATGATAGTTTATTAACCTCTGTACATACATCTGAACAGTTCCCTTGGCAACAAAATCAAAAAAAGCAATCTCTCCTTTTTGTATATGCAGTTTATTTATATAGGTTTTATAATTTCTTCTTGCTTTTTTGGCACTTTTTAGAATAACTGCTTTATATGCCTGCAGTCCGTCTTGCTCTGTTTGTCTGTCTAAATTATTTTTTGGCAAAATTCCAAAACGCTCTTTTAGATTTTCCTCGACAGAACCGCTGAATTTCATTTTATCTATCGTTTCTATATCCTGTTCACTTTCTACCCCTGCCCGAATTGCAGCCGTTCGTGATGTTAAAAAATAAATGCTTGTTTGTTTTGGTACTAATTTATGATATAATTTTTGAATAAAATAACCGTCTCTGGCACAAAACCATATATTTTTTAAATGATAGGTTTGTATATTTTTCTGAAACCAAAACATAAAATCTGTAATAATCGGTGCACAAAATAAATAACCAACTGCACCTGCATCTTCTACATATATCTTTTTATCTATTGTTTCAAATTGAAAAGGATTATTAAAAATACAAGCAATAAACATTCCTATCTTAAAACGTGCCGATAAGGAATCCAAATATTCTCTCATTCCCAAATAGCCAACCGATTCAAATAAATCAAAACTACTATAAAGTCGGCATACTCTTCCTTTTTCTTTTTTTGCACATGCTTCATCAGTTATAGGATCATCTCCAATATGCAACCATTTCTTTTTTCCTATTTTTTCTTTTAAAAAACCGAACAGCCCCTGTGTCTTACTTTTCTTATAGTCACTAGAAGAAATAACATTCTCTAATCCTGTTATTCCACATTTTTTCATCAGTATTAACAATTTCTTCTTACTATAATAAGAATCTGATATAAAATATATCTCTTTTCCTTTTGTATTGGCATACTGTAAAAGAGCTATTACTTCTCTTCTAGGAATAATTAATGCTGCATCTATCTGCCACTCTAAATCTGCCGCTTCTTTTGCTGTAATACGTTTTTCTTTTTCATGAGCAAATAAATTTTGATAGATTTCTAAAATAGACGGGGCAGAATACCGAGATAATTCTTTTTCTATTTTAAGGCGTTTTTTACAAAAATCTTCTATCTCAATTCCTCTTTCTTTTAGTTTTAAATCGACATATTCACATACATCCTCCGATATCAGAGTCTGCCGCATCATTAGTGTATCAAACAAATCAAAACTTACTACCTCTGCACGATTAATTTCATCTATAAATTCTTTTTTAGTCATTCCTTCTATCTGTTTCAAATCATAGGTTATATTATTAGATAAAAGTAAATTTTTACCTCGTGTATCAATTAGATCAATCTTATTTTTTATACAAGTCTCTCTTACTCTTTCTGCAATGACACGACAGGATGCGGGACGTGCTGCTGCTATAATAAGCACTGCCTGTTCTTTGACTGCTTCAGAAAGCGAAAGAATCGGCTTTCCATATAATATGCCCTGTTCTTGAAAACCATCTAATAGACCAAATATTTCTAAATATCCATCCAACTCTGATAAAACTTTTTCTGTTTCTGCTCCTAAACCATATATTGCTGTTTTTTTTCCTTTATAGTTTTGAAAAAATTCTTTTAATTTCTCCAATATATTATCCCTCATACCATATATCTATCAATGCTCTAATGCTTGTTTCACATAATCTAATGATAATAATTTTTGTTTTACTTGTTCTACATTTAATCTTGTTGTATTATCCGAAGTAAATTCTTTTCGCTCAGTTTCTGTAATTTTTCCGCTTTCATAATATTTTCCATAATTTAAGTCTCGGTTATCAGCAGGCACACGATAAAAATTCCCCAAATCAAATGCATGCATACATTCTTCTTTTGTTAAAAGTGTTTCTGCCTTTTTTTCTCCATGTCGAATTCCGATATACTGAACTTTATTTTTATCATGAAATAATTCTCTTACGGCCTGTGCTAATGTTTCAATTGTACAGGCTGGTGCCTTCTGCACCATAATATCTCCTGCCTGTGCATATTCAAAAGCAAATAAAACCAAATCAACCGCTTCCTCAAGACTCATTAAAAATCTTGTCATTGTTGGATCGGTTATGGTAATCGGTTTTCCTGTCTTTATCTGCTCAATAAATAATGGGATAACAGAGCCTCTTGAACACATAACATTTCCATATCTGGTTCCGCATATTACCGTACTCTCTGTCGTTCTTGACTTTGCAACAAAAATACGTTCCATCATTGCTTTGCTGATTCCCATTGCATTAATCGGATAAGCTGCTTTATCAGTAGAAAGACAAATTACTTTTTTTACTCCTTCATGGATTGCTGCTGTCAATACATTTTCTGTTCCATAAATATTAGTCTTGACTGCTTCCATTGGAAAAAATTCACACGATGGAACCTGTTTTAAAGCTGCTGCACTAAAAATAAAGTCTACCCCTTTTATAGCATTTTCAATACTGTGAAGATCTCTTACATCTCCAATATAAAATTTTATTTTAGAATGATGATACTCTTTCCGCATATCGTCCTGCTTCTTTTCATCTCTGGAAAATATACGAATTTCTCCAATATCAGTATCTAAAAACCGATTTAATACAGCATGTCCAAAAGAACCGGTTCCTCCTGTAATCATAAGTGTTTTTCCTGTAAATATTCCCATTCTTGTTTCCTCCAGATTTTATCATCTATCATTTTTGTATAGCTTTGAATTAATCGAATTACTACAGATGATACCGTCTCTGTATTATAATCTAATACAGTTTCTCCATAATCCTGCATCTTTGATAAATGAACCGCCATATCTACTGCCTGAAGCAAAGATTCTTCTGTAATACCTCCCATTATAAAACAACCTTTCTCTAAACTTTCCGGGCGTTCGGTAGAAGTTCGAATACAAACTGCCGGAAAGTGACTAATCGCTGCTTCTTCTGGCATGGTTCCGCTGTCTGAAACAACACAATAACTATTTTGCATTAATTTACTATAATCCGTAAACGGAAAAGGCGGTACTGGTCTTACAAGCGGATGAAAGGAATATTTTCTTTTTTCTATCCATTTTGCACTTCTAGGATGAAGGGAATAAACTACCGGCATCTGATAATACTCTGCCATTGTATTTACTGCCCCCATCAAACTTTCAAAATTTTTAATATGATCGATATTTTCTTCTCTATGTGCTGATAGAACAATGTATTTTCCTGATTCAAGCTGCAGTCTTTCTAAGACAGAGCTTGATTGTATTTCTTTTTTATGTGTTTTTATTACTTCTTTCATCGGAGAACCTGTTACATAAATATATTCTTTTTTTATCCCTTCTGCTATCAGATAGCGTCTGGCATGTTCCGTATAAGGCAAATTCATATCAGAAATATGATCAACAATTCTTCGATTAATCTCTTCTGGAAGATTTTCATCAAAACACCGGTTTCCCGCCTCCATATGAAAAATTGGTATCTTTAAGCGTTTCGCTGAAATTGCTGCAAGCGAAGAATTGGTATCTCCTAAAATCAAAAGTGCATCTGGCTGCTCCTGCTGCATAATTTGATAGGACTTAGAAATAATATTTCCAATGGTTTCTCCCAGATTTGTTCCTACGGCTTTCAGATAATAATCCGGTCTGCGAATACCAAGGTCTTCATAAAAAATATCATTCAAACGTTTATCATAATTCTGTCCAGTATGAACGAATCTGTGTTCAAAAAACAGATCTGCCTTTTTGATAATTTCAGAAAGTCTTATTAATTCTGGTCTGGTTCCTACAATCGTCATTACCTTTAATTTTTTCAACTTAACTGCCTCCTACATTATGTACTGCTGATATAAATAAGCATGATTCTGAATCCAATCCGCCATTTCTTTTATCATTTCTCTATAAGACGGCACTTCAAAAATATTTTTATTACGAGTATTGAGCAATGTTTTATTACTGCAGACAGTTGTATTGCTGTTAATCGTAATCGGACTTCTTCTGCAATACTGATTAAATAGGCAAAGCAAATCATATTTACTGATCAACTGATTATTGACCAAATGATATAATCCAGTCTGAGATAACTGTGCATCTGCAGCAATTGTTTTTGCTAATTGTAATGTTGTAACACCAGACCAAAGCACTTTTTGATAACCTTCTGCTTCATCCTGTGACATAAACCAATGAAATAATCCAACTCCATTTTTCTTTAATTCTGGTCCTACAATAGAGGTTCTTATTGTTAAATTAGTGGTATCGATTATTTCTCCCAATGCTTTGCTGCGTCCATAAAAAGATTCTGCATCTGGAGTATCTTTTTCTTTATAGTTTCCTTTTGTACCTTGAAATACACAATCACTACTGATATGAATTAACTTTGTTTTACTTTCCTTTAGATGTTTTGCCAAAAAATGCGGCAATACACTATTAATCCAAATTCCATCTGCCAAATCTCTTTCTACTGCCTGATTCAATATCCCGATTGCATTAATTACATAATCAAACTGATCTGCTTTTAATAGTTTTAAAATTGTGTCCTGATCTCTTGCATCTCCGCAAATTATTTCACATGGCAGACTGCTTTTATTTCTTGCAAATCCATATACCATATTTCCCTGTTCCATTAAATAAAGTGCAATCATATGTCCTGCCATACCATTTACACCCAAAATTAAATATTTCATATTTGTTCTCCTGGTACTACATATTTTGTATTGATACCATATAATCCATTACACATTTCACAAGCTGATAAATGTCCTTTCTCTGTATAGCCAGATAAATACTCAAAAATAATTTCTTTAAAAATATCGAAACTAAGATCCAAATAATCCTTTCCAATAATCAAACTCTTCTCCCTTATGTAACCACTTCATTCTTTAATCCTCTCTGCATTGTAAAGCAACCGGCACTCGATTCACATTAAAATCAGCCCACCCAGCACACCGTTTACATAGCTGTACATACCCAAGTTCATTATAATTAAATAAAAATTCCATTAATTCCTTTTTTCGATTTTGTGTCATATTCTGTAAATCAAAATATACGCTTTCTGTTTCTTTATTTAATTCTGCTCTTTCAGCAAACCTTGCAAAATTACAGGCATATAATTTTCCATTTTCATAATAATGCCAAGGATTATTACAATGATCAAAATATTCTATCAATTCCTCTTCTGTCATATTCGAATGATCCGTATCAAAAATTCTAAGGGCGAACCAATCTTCTACTGTATTATCAATCCATTTTACATGATATTTTTCTAGTTTTTCGATAATTTCTTTTCGATGATTGAAACTTTCTGGAATTGTCTTTGTATAATTATCCAAACATACTGTCATATTATATTGACTCATATATTGACATAATTCATCAGATGGAATAACTGTACCATTCATTACGATCTCAAATACATAAATCTTTTGTCTATAATGGACTCCAATATATTCAATCAATTCTTTCAAATTTCTATATAATAATGGCTCTCCTCCAGAAATTTGATAGCGAAACGTAAAATCAATCCATTGAAAAAATAAATCTATATCTTGGCAAGCCTGATCTAACGGTTTACTTTCAAACTTTTTAATATAGGGTGTAAAATTCAGACAATCACGACACAATAAATTACATGCATCACTTGGTATATAACAAGCAGATGAAACTATAATTTTATTTTGTGTATATAATCCATAAAGCGGCAGATAAATCTCATTCAAATTAACCCGAAATATATCCCAGCAAAAAAAATCAATCTTTTCCATATAGCCGGCTTGACACAGACGTGTCACGGTCCAGCTATAATGGGGCTCTTTCATTGCTACAATTATGACATGTTTTTCTTCATGACTTTTAAACAAAATATCTGGAGATAATACCTTTTTCCCCTCAAACCCATCTGCCTGTTTTTTTATATCTTTATCAAGAAATCCATCAACCATATCTGCTAAATTTGCCATACAAAGCATATCAAGAAATCTTTTTCCATACTCTGCTGCTCCATATATGTATAACCTGTTCCGCTGCTCAAAATGTTTTCCCAGATTATCAAATTGATGTCCTTTATGATTCCATTTCACTTTTACTTACCTCATTTCATCCTGAATAGCTGGCTGACATAATCTCTTATTTGTATCTACCCAACCACCACATTTTTTACAAAACTCCATATATCCTCTCTCGCAATAACGTAATCTAAACTCAACCAATTCTTTTTTCTTTTCCTCAGAAAATTGACGTAAATCATAAGCATCTTTTTCATATATTTCACAAAGTCCTGCCTTCTCAGCATACATCGCATAATTACAAGAAGATATTTTTCCATTTCTTAAGGATGACCATGGTGCACTACATTTAAAATATTTTTGTTGTAATGCCTGTTCTGATAACTCTAATCCCTCATCTTCTTCTGGAATATACATTCTAATCCAGTTTTCTACATAATTATCTGCAAATATAATTCCATATTTTTTTAATTTCCAATATATATTTTCATAACATCTATCTATATTTTGCATTGATATTCTATAATCATCCAAAAATACATATATATTTTTTCTTTTTAAAACTTCACACAATTGATCATCTGGTATAATAGTCCCATTTGTCACCAGTTCAAATCGTATTATTTTATTTCTGTAATTTTTATCAATATATTCTATTAATAATATTAAATCTTTATATAATAATGGTTCTCCTCCAGTAATCTGAAATCGATATACTAAATCTACTGCATGAAAAAACAAATCAATATCTTCTTTTAAGGTTTCCAGAGATTCTATATAATGCCTTTTAATATAAGGTTTAAAGTTAAGACAATCCCTACAATTAAGATTACATATTGTTGTAGGTAATACACTCTCAGATGCAAAAAATACCATATTATGTATATAGGCAAAATATATTGACAAATAATTATGCAAAAAATAAAATCCTTTAAAAATAATACTATCCTTGTCAAGTTTTTCTTTTAATAAATTATATATTTCTTCTCCCATTTCATTTTGTGGAGCTACCACAACAAAATATTCTTCTTTCTTCATTGTAAAAAATTGTTCTGGTGATAATACTTTATAACCAAATCTTCCTTCTTTCTGTTTCCTTTTATCTCTATCTACAAGATAAATATTCCAATCTATCCATGAATCTATTGCATGTAAAACTTCTAATAATTCCAATGCCATACCACCAGCTCCATAAAGAAAAATATTTCTTTTATCTTTTAGTAAATAACCTATCTTATCGAATTCATGTCCCTTATTTTTCCACTTCATTTATTCATCTCCTAATATAACCATATTTTAGGTTCCATAAAAAATAATTCTTTTTTTAATTCTCCTATTGTAATAATATTGGCTATCTTCATCTCTTTTAACTGAACAATTACTTCTTTAGTATCCATCATTGCTACAATCACTAAACAGGATTCTTTTCCATATAGATATTCAGGTGAATAACAATTTTTTCCATTCACCTGTATTCCCTGCTTTTCATCTGCATTATCTATAAAACCACAAAAATCTAGTCCATATGACACTAACATCAATTGCAATTCCTGTCCCATCTTTCCAGCACCAAATATATAAACTTCCGTTATTCCTTTATTTAATAATCTTTGTTCTAAAAAATTTAGTCTTATCGTTTCCTTATTCTTAATTTCCAAACAACTATCAAGTTTTTCCTTTAAATAATCTAAAATATATCCTGCCGGACGACTATACTTTAATAATAAATATAATCTATAATAAAAATTTTTTACACTTCCACACATCTCGATTTTTTCATTATTTGTTAATGTTTCACAAAAAAATACAAACATTTCATTATATTCTCGACTATGACAAACCATTGTCTGTTGCCCCTGTTCTTTATGAATACGTGAAATCATTAAATTATCCTCTATAAAAATTGACTTCTGCCCCCGCATTGCACGAAAAAGAAACTCACTATCCTGAGTTGCTAAAAGTTGTGTATTATATAATCCTATCCGTTCAAAATAGTTTTTATGAATCAATACGGTACTACCATGAATAGCCAAAAATACTGGTGCAAAACAACTATTTTCCAACTGTTCTCTAGTGTACTGTTGTAACCAATCTACTTTTACATAATTATTATTTTCCATATACCAAAATGTAAAATTACTATGAACAATTGCCTCTGTTATATTTCTTGTTTCTATGGCTTGTATCTGTTTTTCAATTTTATCTAAAGTAAATATATCATCATGAGATAACCAAGCAAAATAATCTCCTGTCATTTTTTGGATTCCCAAATTAACAGCTGTGGCAACCCCCCCGTTTTCTTTTTCAAAATATCGAATTTTATTGCCATATGATTTTGCAAGTCGAGCTGTAGCTCCATGATCCGTTGAACCATCATTTACAACAATAACCTCACAATTTTTATAAGTTTGATTTAACGCACTATCTATTGCATCCTTCATATAATTAGTACCATTATAAACTGGAATTACAATTGAAACTTTTGGTCCCATCTTATTCTCCTTTTAAATTACTTTGAACCATATATTTATAAATTTTTGTTCCTATCTCTCTACATTCTGCTCTTACATTCAATTTACAGTAATATACCAAACCAAGAAATACTTCGAGAGAAACTTTCATTTCATCTAAAACAGCCCATTTTTCCTTCCTATTCCAGATATTTTTAAATAATCTATCATACTTCATAATATCTATTACTGCACTTTGATATACTATTTCTGCTGTTTCAAGATTAATTATCACAAGGACATTGCCATGATAAGGGAAAAAAACTATCTTATTCTTAAAATAGTTACATACATATAATGGCTGTAAATCATCTATATAATTTCCTATTTTTTTATCCTCTAATTCAAACCTAATAACCGTTTCATTTTTCATAATTACTATTGGTTGTTTCCTCATTGGAACACTGACTATACTTCCATCTTCCAAAATAGTATTGATAACATATTCCATATTTTCAAATTCAAAATTACTATTTATCTTTTCTAATTGATTCGATAAATAACATGTCCTTACATAATGATTCTCATTATAAATATCATAAGCACAGCCATCTGCATGCATCATATATAAAAATTCTCCATCTGATGCTACATAAAATAACGGGACTTTTTTCTCTGTTCTGCAAATCTGAATCGTTTTTGTATTAATATCAAACATAATATATTGATTTGTTTTATCTATTATAAAATATGCTTTTCCTTTACAATATGCCTTTCCTCTTACTAATTTTCCTTTTATCTCAGTCTTTTCTTTTCCATAATCAATAAAAATATACTCACAGCATCCCTCTTCCAAATAAACAATATATGCATTAGGACTTTCCCTGACTGGATATAAAAGAATTCGATTCTCTGGCAGCCGTACCATATTATAATTATCGCTAGACGTATCAAGAGTAATATATTCTGTTGTTTTTTGTAAAGTATCATATATAGCAATATTCTTTGCAGCACATGGAATAAAGAAAATCTTTCCCCGGAACCATACTGCATCTGTATATAAATCCCTTCTCCAAAATTCCTCTCTATCAAAGCTTGTTATATATTCTGTTTCTCCACTCTCTAATTTTCTATAAAATAATGCATTTATTTCATTCGAAAAAATCCATGCATTACCTTCTTCATCCAAACATGCACATTGTGTACTAAGCAAGAATTTCATATTCACGATAAATCCCCCTATTCTTGTACTGCAGGCTTTACCTTATGAGTATTAATTTCCAGATATCCCGCACATTTTTTACAGAATTCAGCATATCCTTTTTCACTAAATCCCAATCGAAATTCCATCGCTTTTTTTAAATCTTCTTTTCGATAACTGGTAAAATCATATTGCTCCGCTTCATCTGGTTCTTTTATCAATCCAGCAACAGAGGCAAATGCTGCATAATTACAAGTATATAATTTTCCCCTGCGATATTCCTGCCATGGCACATGACATCGATTATATTTTTGAACCAGTTCTTCTTCTTTAAGTTCTTCCTGCGGATAAGGATATAAATCAATCCATTCCTCATATTTTTTCAAAATAATTTTTTCTTCTCCAACTGTCTTATATATCTTTTCTATATTTCTTTCAATCTGTTCCCGATACTGTGGCAAAGACTCCCGATAGTCATCAATAGTAATCTTTATATGAGTATCTCGAAATACCTGCAGCAATTCTTCTTTCGGTTCAACTGTTCCATTTGTTACCGTCTCCAAAGAATAAATCTGACTGCTGTAATTTTTATCAATATATTGAATCAATTCAGCAAGATTCGGATATAAAAACGGTTCTCCACCGCTGATATGAAGCAGCCCCAGATAATCTACACTGTGAAACAATCGATCGATATCTGTTTTTAAATCTTCTAATGGATAATCCATACAATGTTTTATATAAGTAGTAAAATTTAAACATGCTTTACATCTTAAATTACATTTTGTTGTGGTCAATAAAGAGAGAGAAGACATAAAAAGTTCTTTATATCGATATGCTGCTACTACTGCTATAAATTCTTCATAGTGAAAGAAATTAACCCCTTTTGTCCAATGATGCTCTGCCAACTGTGTATCAACCTTTTGTACCCATTCCGATGCAAATGTAATTACAACCGCTGTATGCTTTTTCAATTCAATTTCCTCTAATGCATAAACTTGTAATCCCAAATAAACTGTTCCCTGCTTTTTTTTATTATTATCAATAAATCCCATCACTGATACACTTTGATATCTTTCTGATAAGATTTGTTTTACCATTGCACCATCATGTCCCGCACCAAAGAGATATACTTGATTTATTGTTTCTATATTTTTATATATGAGATCATATTCATGTCCCTTCTTACTCCATTTCATAAAATCAATCTCTCCTAATCTGCTTCTTACTATCCTAAAAGAATCGCATCTATTTCCTCTTTTAATAAGATTTGTTCTACTTTCATTGCAAGTAATTGTTCTACTGCAGGAGCATAAAACTTCTGTGCAACAATAACTGCTGCCTGAGGATGCGTTTTTAAATATTCCACTTTATAACATGGTATGGCATCTATGATTTTCCCATTTTTCTCTTCTGCATTATCAATAAAACAACTTACCTTAATTCCTCTTTTATCTAATTCAAATTTTAATCGTCTGCCATACTGTCCGGCTCCAAAAATAATCCATTCTTTCTGATTCATTATCTTTGTTGTATTATCTAAAATCATCCTGTCACAAACAGATACTTTCTTTTTTAACTCTTCTAACTCTGTTTCTCCATTCATACTATGAATAATACCACTAATTTTTATATAAAATTTTGTTTCATTATAAATAATCTCTTGTATTTCTTCCTTAGAGAAACTTTCTGCTATTTTTAAATACACTTTTCTGTTTTCCTTATCAACATCTCCATGAAAACAATTGGTTCCTGACTTGGTATGCAGCCGAACTTTACTTACTGGCTTCTGCACAAATGCAGTTTTCTGTTTTCGGCATAATCGGAATATAAAATCATTATCTTGTGCATAATGCAGTGTTTCATCAAACAATCCTATTCTGTCAAAATGCCTTTTATGGAATAAAAAACTGCTAAAATGTACTTCTCCCCAAAGAAGCAGAAATATAGAACGGCAAATCTGCTCTATCGAATAATAATTCTCAAAATTTGTCGCAATACTTTTCGTAAAATCCTCATTACATAAAAAATAATTTCCTTGTACAATGGTATCTTCTTTTCCAGAAGCAATTACTGCGGATATCTGATCATAAAATTTTGTTTGACAAAAAAAATCATCACAAGACAACCATGTAAAATACTCTCCGCTCATATGGCGGATTCCCATATTTAATGCCGAAGAAACGCCCCCATTTTCCTTTTCAAAATAGCGAATATTATTTCCAAAAGCCTTTACAATATCTCTTGTTTTTCCATTATCATCGGAACCATCATTCACTACAATAATCTCATAATTTTTATAAGTTTGCTGCAATATACTTGTAATTGCCTCTCCTATATAATCTGAACCATTAAAAACAGGGATTATAACCGAAATTTTAGGATTTTTATTCATAGTATTTCTCTCTTATTCTATCTCTTTAAATATAAGGATTTTGAATTACAACTGGTTTTTCTATTATTTGATATAATTGTACTACTGAACTCATATCCCCATAATATGCATCACTAATCGCAACAGCTCGATTAAAATCAGCCGTATCATCATAAATTCCCCATTTTTCGCTTCTATACTGATCTAATATTGCTTTATAAGTCTCCCACAATTCTGGTCGCATCGATTCTATTGTCGCCTGCAGTAATGGGTGAGGACGCCATAAAAGAGCAATCTCTTCTTTATGTTCTTTGAAGATTTCAAATACTCTTTTTATTTTTTCCAATAATTTTTCATTGTGCTGCAGAAAAGCACCTACACTTACATTATAAAATATAACTTTTTTCCAACTTCCATCTGGTTTCTGAATAATCTGCAGCCATTCTTTTGGTATTTCAACTTCTTCTTTTTTTGTATTTATTACTTTATCCCATTTTGGAGAACCAAGCCCTATAATTTTATTTTCCCAATATTCTCTCTTCTTTTTTTTTACAAATTTCAACAGTGCTGTAATATAGATCTGCCTTACGGTTTCGGATTGTACAATAACTTTATCTGCATAAAATACACCCGGAACGGTACAAAAATGTGCGATACTATCTATTGCCGATGTATCTTTTAAGTTTACTTCACCTAAAATAAAATAGGGAACATATATCAACTGTTCTGTAAACTGTTTCAGATTTTTTGAAAAAAAGAACGGATGCACACTTGTTACATAGTTACACTCATCATAGGGATTATGTATCCATATTATGTCTGGTCTTCGTCCCTTAAAATCATACTCTTCATAACAAGTAATCGGTACATATTCTGGATAATCCTTTCCTTCATAATGCATCTTTCGAAAACTTCCGTCTGGATTTTTATCATAATAAGGAATAGGCACAACATAAGCATCACAATTTGGATCTTGATCTGCAGCTTTCCAAATACTTTCTAACGAATCCCACATAGATGCTTTATATGGAAGAAATACCATTTCTAAACGAACCTTTATATCTTGTTCTATTCGCTCTTCTAATTCAATTAAAATATGATAAAGTTCTCTGTCAACTAAATCCTTTTCTTCTAATCTGCTTTGTTCTATGATTTGATAAATCCGATCTAATAATTTTTGATATTTTTCTAAAATAAAAATAATTTTCCTATGTTCGGGCTTTTCTATTAAGCTTTCCATCCAAACCGCACCTTCCCGGCACTGTTTCAATAATTCCATTGCTCTTTTATTTTCTTCTTGATAGATTGCTTTTTTAATTTCATAATATGCTTCTTTTAATAATTCTAAAAATTCCTTTATCTGATCTTTTTGTGCTTTTCTCATCTTTTTAACCTCTTATCTGGTTATATCCCTATCGATCTCTCCTTCTTCTTTATAATATTTTAAAATATATTTACAAACATCTTCCATCTTAAGATATGCTTTTGCTGCTTCGGCTATTTTTCTTACAAAATCTCTTTTATTTGTTCTTACTGCATTTGCCTGCAAGATCACCCATGCAAAACGAAATCGAGGAGGAAGGGCTGTCTGCATTTGACTTTGAAAAACAGATTCTTGATATAACATTGCTGCACATCCAATCCATAAATTAGCAATCCGATATACCGCCTGCCATATTACTTCATAATTCTCTCCTAAATACTCTTTTTTATCTGAAAACCATGTAGCAAGTAATTTCTTTTCCAAACGCAGTCCTGTTAGATAAAGCACACGAAAATCTTCCTGTTCCATACCTCTTATCAATACTCGATAGATATATTCACAATCTTCTGCAGAGGAAGAATCAAACAAAGACTCTGACAATACCATCCAATCATAAATTGTTGTATCTTCCATAAGGGAAAGCAAAGAAATTTGAAATTGATCCAACATCCGCCATGTTTCCTTCTGAAACAGAAAAAAAGAATAATTTTGAATCTTCCATTTTACAAAAAGCTGATTTATTTTTACTAAATCCATACGATAGGCAGCAATTTGAATTTGATATTCCATTATATTTTTATTTTTTGAATTTATTTGCAATATAATATAAAATATACGTTCCTTTTCTTCTCTAGTAAGTTTTTCAATTTCTCTGCAAACACACTGTTGAAATTTTTCATTTTCTAATAAAATTTCAAATATTTCCTGAAATTTTAACTCTTCCGTAAGTTGAACTGCCATCTGTACTACTGCATAAAAAATTAAATTACAAATTCCCTCTGCTTTTTGCCAAAGATCAAAAAGTGCTTCCTCCGTATCTTTCCATACAATTTGAAAAAGAATTTCTTTTGCTTTTTCCCAATTTTCTTTTTGAGCATACAAATAAAATAATAAAAATTGATTTTTTATCTGCATCTTTTTTCCCATAAAAAAAGATGTCATATTAAAAACATCCGTTCTCCTATTTTCTTCCTGTTTTCTCTCCCATAATCCAATTTGGGTAAAATAATTTTCTGCATAAAAAAGTGCCTCTTCCTGCAGTTCCAATTTCATACAAAGATAAGGAAGTACTGCTGTTATACATAGCTCGCTTAAAAAAAGTACTGGTCTCTCTAAAAAAAGTTTAGCTTGTCTATACGCTTCTGTTTCTTTTTGCAGATGTTCATATAAAATAACTAACATAGTCTGAGTAAAAGCAATCGCTGTTTTTGTTTCCTGCCTGCAGGGATATTCTTGTAATAATTCTTTCCCTAAATCTAAAGCATGGACAAATTCTCCTATTAAAAGATACTCCCGCAATAAATGTGTCGCCGCCTGCCAGTTCTTTGGTTCTTCTCTTCTGCATTGAAGTAATAGTTCCATATTCCGTTGATTATGATAGATCCTCTCTTCTTCTGTCCGATAAGCATAATGATAGTGATGAACATATGCTTTCATATAATAAGTGGGTTCCTCTAATGGAGAAAGCTGTTCATGAATACGACCAAAATAATGACTGTCCGTATATCGTTTTGCAAGCCGAATTACAATTCCATCATTCCAATTTGTTCCCTCTTGATTAGAGTAATTTCTGACAAGATAAGCTGCTGATTGATATTTTTTATAAATCTCTTTTAAGAAAAACTCGCAAACTTCGGAGACATCTTCAAACCACTCATCATCATCCAAAATCATAATCCAATCTCCTTTTGCCTGCGATAACCCTGCATTTCTTGCTGCAGCAAAATCTTCACACCACGGAAATACAACAACTTTCTGTGTATAACGATAAACAGCTTTCATACACTTTTTATTTCCGGCTGTATCTACTGCAATTAGCTCTGACGGAACCTGCTCTAATAGCGGTGTAATCGAATGAAGGCAACGTTCAATCGTATCCTCCCGATCACTAACCAATATCATAACTGACAATAAAATATTCTCCATATTGGGATTTCCTTCTCTTTCCTATCGTACTCACAATATCAATAAGACTTCTATAACAACGTTCCCCTTTTACAAAAAATACGGTTTCTTATACTTTAATGTAACATAAGCATTATAGAAACATTTTCATGTCCAACTATAATGCTTATGCAACTTATTCAATCAAAACCAAAAATCCTTTGCTTTATTAAAAATTATCCAAGTAAGGATAATACACCCTGATTTGACTGATTTGCCTGAGCCAGCATTGCCTGACCAGCTTGTTGTAAAATATTATTCTTCGAATAATTTACCATTTCTTCAGCCATATCAGTATCACGAATTCTAGATTCTGCAGCTGTTGTATTTTCTACTACATTATCCAGGTTATCAATGGTATGCTCTAAACGATTCTGGACAGCACCCAAAGCCGAACGCTGACTGGAAACTTTCTGAACTGCAGCAGCAATTGTATCAATTGCTCTCGTTGCAGGAGCAGAAGTTTTTCCGCTTACTTGAAGTCCTGTTAAATGCAAACTGGATGCACTCATTGCCTCAATCCGCAGACTAATTTTATTGGTTGAATCTGAATCAGCACCTACATGTAATCCCAATGTAAGAGATTTATTATAACTGAAAGTATCTGTACCAGCTGTTGCAACTACTGCTGTTCCATCATTTGTTAAAGTAATTGCTGCATTTAATCCCATTTCACTTTGATACTTTGTAATTACATTATTCATAGCTGCTAATTCTTCCGTCTTAGCCGTTGCCAATTTAATTTGATCATCCGACTGCTGATCTGCAGAATCATCAATAACGGTTTTTCCGTTCCAAGTACTTCCTGCTTTTAATCCAGTCGTAAATGTAACAGTATAATTTCCTGCTGTCTTACCTTCTACAACTTTAAAATTACCACCTTTTGCCATTTCTGCTTCTGCCAATGACAAATCAATATTTTTATGCACGGTATCACTATTAGTACCCTTATCCGAATCGCCTTTTAACAAATACGTTTCATTAAACTTCGTAGTCTCAGCAACACGATCAATTTCTGTTACCAACTGATCAATTTCATCCTGAATAGACTGGCGATCCGACTCTGAATTAGTACCATTTGCTGCCTGAACTGCAAGTTCATTCATTCTCTGCAGCATAGAGTGAACTTCTGTTAATGCACCTTCTGCTGTCTGCACGGAAGAAACGCCATCCTGTGCATTTGTAGATGCTCTGTCCAACCCATTAATTTGTTTTCTCATCTTTTCGGAAATAGATAAGCCTGCTGCATCATCTGCTGCACGATTAATTCTATAACCTGACGACAGCTTCTCTGTTGATTTTGCCTGTGAATTTGATGTAATTCCTAACATTCTGTTGGAATTAAATGCCTGCATATTGTGTTGTACTACCATACTCATAATAATTTACCTCCATGTTTTCCTTTAATTTGGGAATCCGTTCCCCTGTTCTTTATAATAAGTAGCACCCCTAGGTTAGCACTACATTATTACCCTTCTCTTCCGAATCCACACAGCAAACAGAATCCTTTCTTCTGCTGCTGTATGAAATTCGAATCATTCTCCATTTTTTGTTCCATCCTGCCAAGTTTTTTATTCTTTCCGCTCTTTTTGCTTCTTCTGCTTTGCAATTATCTGCTTTAACCGCTCTGCAGGAATCGGAACCTCCGGGTAAAATTCATGCTTGCCTGAGACATTTTCTCCACGATCTGCTGCCGCACGCTCTAATACTTTTCCTCTCACTATGTTGTACTTTCTAGGAGCGTCGATTAAAATCCTTGCATTATTCGCAGTTCCGCCTACAAAGGCAACTTTGATCTCGTCGCCAATCATAAAATATTCACCCGGTTTTACTGTTAAATTCAGCATAACCAACCTCCTTGTTAGTCCACAGTGAACAGGAACTTTTTGGTACCTTTCACTTGTATCAGAACCCCATGCAACATTTTTAGAAAAGTGTTGCATGATTTCCGTTACAAATATAAACGTATTTATAAAAAATAGGAGGGAAACTATGAGTACAACACAACCCATTCGAAATCAGCACGACTTAGAACAATTAAAGAACTATTATTTAAATCAAAAACCAAATTTAAGAAATTATGCCCTTATCTGTACCGCCGTTAATACGGCTCTTCGCATCAGTGATATCCTTATTTTAAAATGGGAACAGGTCTATGATTTTTCTTTAAAAAAGTTTCGAACACATTTAGAAATTACAGAAAAAAAGACCGGAAAACACTGTATGACAGCATTAAATCAGGCAGCTATTACAGGTCTTCGGTTTTACTTTGAAAGTCTGTCCTATGTCGATCCCAAACACTATATTTTTACAGGGCATCTTAGAGATACTCCGCTTTGCCGGGAACAGGCATACCGAATTATAAAAAATGCCTGCAATACGCTTCATCTGCCTGACCATATCAGTTGTCATTCTTTAAGAAAAACATTTGGCTATCATGCCTGGCTTGCAGGTACCAACCCAGCACTTTTAGTTTCTATCTATAATCACTCTTCTTTTGAAGTGACAAAACGCTATTTGGGAATTGAACAAGACGACAAAGATCATCTCTTTTTAAATCTTACTTTATAAAAAATTTTATAGAAAAAATACAGCAAATACCGTATACTACGCTAAAAACAAAGCATTTTAAGTCAAAAATACAAGATAGAAAAGAAAGTCTAACCGTTTAAATACCAACTTTCCAAAAAAACTTTTTAAAAAATTTTAAAATTGCCCTAAAGTAATTTTTCCTTTTTCCGATATAATAAGCAGAACAAGGATGCAACACTTTTCTAAAAATGTTGCATGGTTACATTTCTTTTATAGCATTTCCCCATTAGTTCCATTTATTCCTAAATTTTAATTTATAATTTATATTTTCTGGGATTATTCTATTATTTTACAAAATCCTTTTTCTGCTCCCCCTAGACTTATTTACAAAATCACAAAGCTCCAGTCTTTTATAAATTTCTTATATTTATGGCAATTTTATTTTTCAAAAATCATTCATACGATCACAATTTTACTTATTACTAAATTTTACTAAATATTATTCCAATTTAAAAAGGGCAGCATACCCAAAGGTACGCTGCCCCTATTCTATAAAAACCCCTATTTCCTATTCTTCACCATAAAGTTTGGAAAGCTTTGTTAAATAATCATATTTCTCAACTGCATTCTTCTCAGCCTTATCAAATAATTCTTCAGCACGAGTAGGATTTGCACGAAGAAGAGAACTATAACGAACTTCATTCTTAATGAAATCTTGATAACTTCCAGTAGGTGCCTTAGAATCTAACTGGAACGGATTCTTTCCTTCTTCTTTCAGACGAGGATCATACCGGAACAGATGCCAGTAGCCAGCCTGTACAGCATTTTTCTCTTCTGTCTGAGCCTTGCTCATACCGCCTTTAATACCATGGTTAATACAAGGAGCATAAGCAATAATCAAAGATGGTCCCGGATAGTTTTCAGCCTCTGTAATAGCCTTTAAGCACTGATTATAGTCAGCACCCATAGCAATCTGTGTTACATATACATATCCATAGCTCATAGCAATCTGAGCCAGATCCTTCTTCTTTACTTCCTTACCGCCTGCAGCAAACTGAGCAATTGCACCGGTAGGAGTTGCTTTAGAAGACTGTCCGCCTGTATTCGAATATACTTCGGTATCAAATACTAAAATATTGACGTCTCTTCCGCTTGCGATTACATGATCTAATCCGCCGAATCCAATATCATATGCCCAGCCGTCACCGCCAAGAATCCACTGTGATTTCTTAGAAAGCATATCCTTATCCTTTAAGATTTCCTTTGCCTTCTCACAGTCACATGCGGTCAGTGCCTCTACTAATTTCTCAGTAGCAGCCATATTGGTCTGTCCGTTTGTAAAAGTATCCAAATAAGCCTGTCCAGCTTCTTTGATCTCTGCCTTATCAGTTGCTTCTACTAATTCTGCAACTTTAGCCTTTAAGCTCTTTCTCATGGTTTCCTGAGCCAGTGCCATACCATATCCAAACTCTGCATTATCTTCAAATAAAGAGTTCGACCAAGCAGGTCCTCTGCCGGCTTTATTTACGGTATAAGGAGTAGATGGAGAAGAGTTGCCCCAGATAGAAGAACATCCGGTTGCATTAGCAATATACATTCTGTCTCCGAATAACTGTGTTACTAACTTCGCATAAGGAGTTTCTCCACAGCCTGCACAAGCACCGGAGAACTCTAATAACGGCTGCTTAAACTGACTTCCTTTTACGGTTGTCTCTTTAAACTTTTCAGCCACTTCTGCCTTCTTCGGCAAATCCTGACCATAGTCAAATACCTTCTGCTGTTTATCTTCAATAATATCGAACGGCTTCATTACAAGTGCCTTCTCACCCTTCTTACCTGGGCATACATTTGCACAAGAACCGCAGCCGGTACAATCCATAGTAGAAACTGTTACAGCAAACTGATAACCCTGCATACCTGTCATAGGAACGGTCTTCATATCAGCCGGTACATTCTTTGCTTCTTCATCAGTCAATGCAACTGGACGAATTACAGCATGAGGACATACATAGGAACAGAAATTACACTGAATACAATTCTCTGGTACCCAAACCGGAACATCAATTGCAACTCCACGTTTTTCAAATGCAGAAGAACCTGATGGTGTAGTTCCGTCTACATAATCCTTAAATGCAGAAACAGGCAGTTTATTTCCTTCCTGTGCATTAATCGGAATCTGAATATTATTAACAAAATCTACTGTATCCTGCTTGCCGCCGGTTGCTTTCTTAGACAGATCTTCATCTGCTGCATTCTTCCAGCTTTCTGGAACCTGTACTTCTACTACATCCTGAATACCTCTGTCAATTGCATCGTGGTTCATCTTAACAACGGCATCACCTTTTCTTCCATAAGTAGCAGTTGCTGCATCCTTCATATACTTCACAGCTTCATCTACCGGAATAATATTGGCAAGTTTAAAGAAAGCAGCCTGCAATACGGTATTAATACGTCCGCCAAGTCCGATTTCCTTACCAATCTTAATACCATCAATCGTATAGAACTTAATATTGTGCTCTGCAATATAACGCTTTGCCTGTCCAGGCAGGTTCTTCTCTAACTGCTCTAAATCCCATCCGCAGTTTAACAAAAAGCTTCCGCCATCCTTTAAATCCTGAACCATATTATACTTATGTACATAAGCAGGATTATGACAAGCAACAAAATTTGCCTTATTAATCAAATACGTAGACTGAATCTTGTCCTTACCAAAACGTAAGTGAGAAATGGTAACACCGCCGGATTTCTTAGAATCATAGTCAAAATATGCCTGTGCATACATATCTGTATGATCACCGATAATCTTAATGGAGTTCTTATTCGCACCTACAGTACCGTCTGCACCCAGTCCCCAGAATTTACAGCTAATTGTGCTTTCTGGTGCAGTACTTGGATTTTCTGTAATCTTTAAGGAAAGATTTGTTACGTCATCTTCAATACCAATGGTAAATAACTTCTTTTCTGTATTCTTATAAACTGCGATAATCTGTGCAGGAGTTGTATCTTTCGAACCTAAACCATAACGTCCAGAGAATACAGGAACATTGTGGAACTTGGTATCCTTCAGGGCAGCAACTACATCCAGATATAACGGCTCACCAAGTGCCCCTGGCTCTTTTGTCCGATCCAATACCGTAATCTGCTTTACTGTCTCAGGAATCACATCTAATAAGTGTTTTGCACTAAATGGACGATATAAGCGAACCTTTACTACACCAACCTTATCGCCTGCTGCATTTAAGTAATCAATTGTCTCGTCAATTGTCTCACATACCGAACCCATTGCAATAATTACTTTTTCTGCATCTGCAGCACCATAATAATTAAATAACTTATAGTCTGTACCAATCTTTGCATTTACTTTATTCATATACTCTTCCACTACTGCTGGAAGTGCATCATAATATGGATTACAAGCTTCTCTTGCCTGGAAGAAAATATCTGGATTCTGTGCAGAACCTCTCTGGCATGGATGCTCTGGATTTAAAGCATGACGGCGGAATTCATCAATTGCATCTAAATCTACCAAGTCTTTTAAATCCTCGTAATCCCACATTTCAATCTTCTGGATCTCATGGGAGGTACGGAATCCATCAAAGAAATTAAGAAATGGAACTTTTCCCTTAATTGCGGAACAATGAGAAACTGGTGTTAAATCCATAACTTCCTGTACACTAGAGCAGCAAAGCATAGCAAAACCAGTCTGACGGCATGCATATACGTCAGAATGATCTCCAAAAATGGATAATGCATGACTTGCCAATGCACGAGCCGATACGTTAATTACGCCCGGAAGCTGTTCACCAGCAATCTTGTACATATTCGGAATCATAAGAAGCAGACCCTGGGATGCAGTAAATGTCGTTGTCAATGCACCTGCAGATAAAGAACCATGTACTGTTCCTGCTGCACCTGCCTCTGACTGCATCTCAGCAACCTGTACCTCCTGTCCGAAGATGTTTTTGCGGCCTTCTGTTGACCACTTATCTGCTAATTCTGCCATAACAGACGATGGGGTGATTGGATAGATTGCTGCTACATCTGTGTATGCATAGGATACATGTGCGGCAGCAGTATTTCCATCCATAGTTTTCATTTTTCTTGCCATTTTTTTCCTCCTGATATGATTTATTTTTCATTCCATATTGGTGATTGTGACTAAATTATCACCCTTTGAAACGGATCAAATCACTGTACTTCTATGTTATACCAAGAATGTCAATTTGTCAATTATGCAAGATGCTTATTTTTACAATTTCTGTTATTATTCATGGGGTTTTCGCAAAAAAGGAAATTTTTACCTGTAGTCAACGATCGTGATGCGTACCACACTTCGGGCAATTCCATTCACGAGTACTAAGATTTTTCGTTGCTATATTTTTGTAACCACATACACTACAAGTTTGACTACTTGCAAAAAATTTATCCACTTTTACAAACTTTTTTTCTAATTCTTCAATTTTATACTGCAAGAACGTTACAAACATTCCCCAACCATTATCACTTACGGATTTACCGAAGCTTAAATTCTGTGCCATAGCTTTCATATCAAGATTTTCAATACATATACATATTCCGCCAGCGATTTTACCACGATAATAGATAATAAATAATAGATAATAGATTCACCCATTATAATAGGTAATATCATTCGAACCAAATAATTATTCCAAAATAAAACTAAGATACTTTTTACTTGAAGCCATTATTTTCCGCACCACTTTTTACATTGCTCAATTCTTACACCATTATCACTTTGCTCCATATCATAAGCAAAAGTATGTAGTAAAGAGCAAACAAAATTATTGCACTCTCCGCAATGCTGCAGCCCTTTTTCTTCACAACAGGATTTAACTGGGCAGCTATCTGCCCAGAAGGGCTTGTTAATATTCACGCAGCCTTTACAACCCATTGTTTTATGAAAACTGCAATCGCTGCACAACAACCCACATCTTGACTCAATCATAATACTCTACCTCCTAAATTTAGTAGATACAGTATAATATAATAAACATGACAGCAGTGTGTCATGTTGCTTTTGTTATTATTCTTTTTTCTCCTGCCAATTCCACCATTTTAACCTTATCAAGGAAGTCCCAACCCACCGCTTTCGCCTTGGCAGCTTAGAAGCGGGGAACTTCCTTGATGAGGTTAAAAAAGTGTTGTTCCATATTTTTTCCAACACCGGATATGTTTTTCAAATCATTTTCTTTAAGTTTTATTTTTTTAGTCATTCTTTATCCTTTCATTTTTAAAATGGCAGCTGCCTGTTTTTTTCTATCTTCACGAAGCTGCATTGGCTCTAATATTGTGACCTTATCTCCAAAACTAAATATCCATGACCGCATATTATCATAACTTGCAAAATCTCGTTCCAAAAGTAATTCTCCGCTATCTGTAACCTTGTAGCAATTAACGCCGTATTCTTCTATCAGCCGATATTTTTCACTTTCGGAAAAAATCGCTTTAAGATGAATTGCATTAGATGAAAAATAATCATCAAATTGTAATTCATTCTTAGGTATCTCACGGGGTATAAATTCCTTATCAAGAAGACTCATATTCCATAAGCGATTTAGCTTAAACAAGCGATATGCTTTTCTATCAAGACAATATCCAAATACATACCACGATGACCATTTGAATATTAGGTGATATGGTTCAATACACCTCACACTTTCACCCTTTTCGTAATAATATTTAAATGAAACACAGCGTTTGGTATGAATGGCATCTTTGATTACATTAATTTTTTGAGTTAAAGGCTTTTGGTAATGTGACGAAAGGTCAACAATAATGCTCTCATCCACTTGAATACGATTATCCTTTACAGATAGTTTTTCAATCATCTTGGCAAGATATGAGGTTTTTGAGATACTGTCAATACCTTTCAAACCTGAAAAAATTGCCTGCAATTCATCGTCATTAAGCAGAGCTTTATCTATTTTATAGCTATCTAGAATTGAAATACCACCACCACTGCCTTGGGTGGTAACAATCGGAATACCCGCTTTACTTATGTCCTCAATATCCCTATTGATAGTTCGCCTTGATACTTCAAAACGCTTTGCTAATTCGGGGGCTGTAACCCTATCTTTTTGTAATAAAATAGTTATAATACCAATCAATCTGTCAATCTTCATATAGCTCACCTCACACATATTTATATTATATCGCATAAACACGACATAAGACAGAAAAGCGACAGAGCTTTAACTCTCTGCCGCTATATTACCTATGCGAAAATAATTTTCTTGTCACAGAACAATACTCTGTGACATTCTGCTCCTTTCTATATCCCAAACAAATAAATCAGCAAAAACCATGCAAGCCCATAATAAGTCGTTACAGCCACCAAGTCATTTACCGTAGTAATCAATGGTCCAGAAGCAACTGCCGGATCTACCTTAATTGCATGAAAGAACATCGGAATAATCGTTCCCATTAAACTAGAAATTACCATAGAAACCAATAAAGAAATCCCTATACAGCCGGAAATCAAAAAAGAGGACTGCATCGGATGGTGTTTTCCCACCGTAATATAAAGCCCGATAAATGCAAACGACAAAATTCCCAAGATTAATCCATTACTAAATCCAATCTTTACCTCTCGAAATACTAAATGCAGTTTCTCTCTTCCTCCCACCTTCTCATCCATTAAAACCCGAATCGTAACGGCAAGCGACTGTGTTCCCACATTTCCCGCCATATCTAAAATCAATGACTGAAAACAGACAATTAAAGCCAGTCCCTGTATTACTTTCTCAAACGCCCCTACTACCGTTGATACAACCAGTCCCAATGCCAAAAGTGCCAAAAGCCACGGCAGACGCTTTTTCATTCCTGTCCATACCGTTTCGTCTAAATCACTCTCCTCTGTCATACCAGCCAGTTTTGCATAATCTTCTCCCAGTTCTTCGTCTACCACTTCTATAATATCCTCTGAGGTAATAACCCCCAAAAGCCGGTTTTCTTCGTCTAAAACCGGAATCGAATCCTCCGAATAATCCTTTAACTGCTCTATACAGCCGGAAATGGATTCGGACGCATAGACACGAGGATAGGAGGTGGATATAATTTCCTCTAAAGGAGTTCCTTCCCTTGCCACTACCAAATCCCGAAGCTCAATCGCACCATAAAAAGTCCCATTTTCATCTACTACATAAATAGTAGTAATATTGTCATTTTCCGCTGCCTGTTCTACTACGGAACGCATTGCCTGTTTAATCGTAGCATTTCTTAATATACTGACATAATTTGTGCTCATCCGACTTCCTATTTCTTCTTCCTCATAGGATCGGATCAGCCGAATATCTTCTTTTGCCCCCTCCTCTAATAACTGGAGCAGCTCTTCCCGTTTCTCTTCCTCTAATTCTTCTAAGACGTCAATCGCATCATCTGCATCCATCTTTTCGATAATATCGGCCGCTTTTTCTGCATCCAGTTCTTCAATAAAATCCTCTACCTTATCTAAATAAGGAAAAATATCCGAAATTTCCTCAACGCTGAAAATCTGATAAAACCGCCTGCGTTCCTCCTTTGACATTTCTTCTAAAGCTGAGGCAATATCGTTGTCATGGTAATCCTGGATTTTTTCTTTTATTACAGAAACACGTTCTTTGCTTCTTAAAATATCTAAAATCTCTTGCTTAAAATCCCGCTTTGAAAAAACAGCTTCTCCCGCTTTTTCTATATTTTCTTGTTCTTTTTTCATAAAAATGCCCTCCTGATCTGTATTTTTATTATAATCAGGACAGCCCCTATTTTAATCGATTTTTATTTATTGATAAGTCAAAGGAAATTCGGAATCCGCTCCGCTACTTCCTTATAATCCTATGCCACTATCGCCGCTTGCCGGATGGGCTTGCATCCCACCTGACACAAGGAAGTTTCCCAATCCACCACTTTCGCCTTCACAGCTTAGAAGCAGGGAATTTCCTTGATAGGTTAAAAGAAAAGCAGGACTGATCCATACCATTCCATCTTCTCCTGTCATCGGGTTTTGGGCTGTCACAGTTACTACTGCCAGATTCCATCCTGCTCACTTCCTTTCCTAAATTATTTTCTCTGTCCGTCTCTTAATGATCTTCTTCTGCAACGGATGTTCCAGCCAAATAGTTGACAAACTGCTGTGCCGTCCGTCCAGAGATTCCGCCGTGAGAAAGCTCCCACTTATTTGCCTCCCGGCAAATTTCTTCCTCTTCCATTACCACCCCGGCACGTTTTGCTAATTCCACCGCAATCTGAAAATATTCTTTCTGTGTAGGCTTTGAATAATTAATCGTAACACCAAACCGATTGACCAATGACAATTTCTCCTCCATGGTATCCGACCGATGCATCCCATTCTCTGCCTCTACATCATCCCGATCTTTCCAAGTTTCTTTAATTAAATGTCTTCGGTTTGAAGTCGCATAAATCAAAATATTTTCCGGCTTGGTCTCTACTCCTCCCTCAATAACCGCTTTTAAAAACTTATACTCTATTTCAAATTCTTCAAAAGAAAGATCATCCATATAGATAATAAACTTATAATTCCGATTCTTAATCTGTGCAATTACATTGGATAAATCCTGAAACTGGTGCTTATAAATTTCAATCATTCGAAGTCCTCTGTCATAAAACTCATTGACAATCGCTTTAATACTGGTCGATTTTCCAGTTCCGCTGTCTCCAAATAGCAGTACATTATTGGCTCGTCTTCCCTCTACAAAAGCAGTCGTATTCTCTACCAATTTCTTTTTCTGAATCTCATATCCGATTAAATCCTGAAGCATCACTTTATCCATATTGTTGATAGGCTGAAAAATCAAGGAATTTCCCTCTCCGTTTCGAATTCGAAATGCTTTGTTCAGTCCAAACATTCCCACCCCATAATCTCGATAAAAATTGGTTACACAGGTAAAGAATTCTTCCTCGTTTTGTGTCTGTTCCAACTGTTCACTTAATGCCTGTACTTTTTCACTGACATTTTTATTATACATTAACTCCGGCTTTCCAATCGCCTGATAGTGTGTTAAATAATGAAAACAATCAATTCCTAATTTCTCCTCTAAATTATGAAAATCAAATTGAAACAATGCCCGAAATGCCCGAAAATCACTTTTTGCAAAATGATTGACACTTCCCTGATTTGCCCCTACCTTTTCACAGGTCAGACTAAATGGATTCTCATCCGTAATCAATAAAAATGTCAGATAATTGTGCCAAAGATTTTTATCAAATCCATAGTCTGTTGCCAATATTAAAAGCCGTTTCACCTGCTGAAAAATCTGTGTTACCAATTCCTCTTTGGTCTCGCTTTCCCTGTCTGCCTTTTTACAGATATCGCTCAATTCCATTAAGATCGAATCTTTTGGCATACTGCCATAAATCAATAACTTCGATACAATCTGATACATTTCTTTCCTCTCTTCTCTCTTTTCTTTAATTTTATTCTGCCTTTTTATTATTTTTATTACTTCACTTTTTCTTTTTTCGCTTCATTCCACGCAGCATCTCTTTCTCTGCTAAAGGCACCCGATAGGACTCTAACATCTTTGTAATAGCCTTATTATACGTAAAATCATCTAAGTAATCTTCTTTTAAAAATGCCATTGTCTGCTTAGGAAATTTTGCATAAGCAGTCGCTATTCCCCATGCCACTCCCATCTGTGTATAATACCCGACAGGAGGAATTTGACGATATACCTCTAAAACCGAATCAATCGCATTTTCTGTTAAATAATGATTCATCAACATAACTGCTATTACCCGCAGCGGAAATTCCTGCCCCGAATCCATATACTGCATCAGAAATTCCCAGACTCTTTTTGGATATTCCCTTGCTGCCCGAAAGTTAGAACAAAAGCTGTCATTTACCGACCAATCTGCAATCTTTGGAATAAATTTCGCTGCCTGATCCAAAATTACTTCCAAATCTGCCTTTGCATATCCGATTACCAATGCCTTCACTGTCATCTCTTCCCAATACTCCTCTGTTCCCTCTTCTAAAAAAGAAATCCAATCCTCTCCCTTTGCAATTTCCTTTGCAAACTTCCTTAAAATAGGAACCCGAACTCCCAGCAACGGCTTGCTTCTCGGAATAAGAGAAGAAGTAAACTCCCGATAGCTCTCTTCTTGAAACAATAATAGTTGTTGTCTTAGTTCTATTTCATTCATAGTATTTTCCTATCCAGATTTTTTTATTTCCACTTTTTTAGCCTAAATTTTCTATTTCAGCTTTTCTCTGCTTAAACCCTTTGATTCGCTCGCTTCTTCCGTTAGAAACTGATATTTCTTTCGGTATTCTTTATAAGCTAAATTATAATTGGCATCACTGTCTTTTACTGCCCCAAGATACTGATGCACCAATAATGACCCATGTCCTGATATTTCAATTACACACCCGGCGATATTGGAACAGTGATCGGAAGCTCTCTCTAAACTGTTTAAAATATCACTGACAATAAATCCATGCTGTATCGTAGATTCCTTTTTCTGCAGCCGCAATACAGACTGCATCTTCATCTGTTCTGTAAGATAATCCACTACCTGCTCTAACGGCTCCACTTGTTCTGCAATCAATACAGAATTCTTTCTGAAACATTCATAGACCAATCCAATAATCTCATCTACAGCAGCAGACAGTACATCCAAATCCCGCCTCTCATCTTCTGAAAATACAATCTTATTATCTTCAATTTCTTCTGCTGAAATTACAACACTTACCGCATGATCCGAAATTCGTTCAAAGTCTCCAATTACATGCAGCAATTTTGTAATTTCATGGCTGTCCTGTCCATCTAGATCACATGCCGATAGCTTCACCAAATAACTCCCCAGAATATCTTCATATTCATCCGAACGGTTCTCATATTCCCGTACCTTCTGTGCCACCTTTTTATCATAATTTTTCAAAAGCTTTAATGATAACCGCAATGCCTCACAGGAAGTCTCTGCCATTGCAATTGTCACCTCTTCACAGCGTTTTACAGCAACAGAAGGAGTCTGCATCAGACGATCGTCCAAAAGAATTACATTTTCCTCTTCTTTAGAATCCTTAACAGAAACCGTTGCCAGCCGCTCCAACTGCTTTGTAAACGGTGCAAACAGCAAAACACACAATACTTTAAAAATAGTATGAATTCCCGCAATTCCCCACATATCAACAGCATAATCAACAAAAGTAAAATCCAGAAAATAGTCCAATAAATAAAATAAATTTAACCATACCAGCACACCAATAATATTAAAATATAAATGAATTAATGCAGCCCGTTTTCCGTTTTTATTCGCACTAAATGCTGAAATCATTGCTGTAACGCAAGTTCCGATATTTTGTCCCATAATAATCGGAATCGCTGCTCCATATGTAATAGCACCTGTTGTAGTAAGAGACTGTAAAATACCAACAGATGCAGAAGAAGACTGTACAATCGCCGTCAGCACCATACCTGCCACTACTCCAAAAATTGGATTGCGGAACATTACAAATAAGGACTGAAACTGTACATTTGTCCGCAAAACACTTACTGCACCTGACATGGTTTCCATCCCAATCATCAATACTCCAAATCCCAAAAATACCGTTCCAAAATCTCGTTTTCTATCCTTTTTAGAAAACATCGTCAGTCCCAATCCAATCAGACATAGAATCGGAACCCAAGTATCTGGCTTCATCCACTGCAAAATACTGCTTACCGCTTCTCCGCCTGCCCCTACACCGGAAAGTCCAGTAAGCCATGAGGTTACAGCCGTTCCTACATTTGCCCCCATAATAACGCCTACCGCCTGATAAAGCGTCATCGCTCCAGAGTTTACAAATCCGACTACCATAACCGTTGTTGCGGAAGAGGACTGAATAATTGCCGTAACCCCCAATCCCAACAAAAATCCCTTTACTGTATTAGAAGTCAGAGAAGCCAAAATTGCTTTTAACTGATTTCCAGCACCTTTTTTCATCGCATCGCTCATAATATCCATTCCAAATAAAAACAGGGCAAGACCATACATAAGCTTTAGCACATCAAATAGATCGATTGTAATCACCATCCTCTTTTATCTGCAGAATTTTTTCCACTTTTTTCATTATCTGAAACAGTTTAGCAAAAGTCAAGTTTTTTATCTATCTTTTCAAAAATTCTCTAATCCTATAAGATATCCTTTTGTACCGGACGATAAAACATTTCCCGAAATATACCGCGATCCGCAGTCTGTCCCAATATCCACATAGTCTTTGCCACCACTGCTTCTAATGTCATATCATAGGATTCAATCAAATCATATTTTTCCTTAATGGTATAACCAACTTGATAGACTGCCATATCACTTCCTTCATGAGGCACTTGTGTTGCCATAATTAAAAATTTTCCACTCTGTATCCAATCTCCAATTGCCCGAAAGAATTCATTATTTCCATAGGACGGAATTCCCCCTACTCCAAAACTTTCAATAATAACCGCATCATATTTTTCCTTTAGATAAGTAAAAATCTCAGCAGAAATCCCAGGAATCAGCTTTAAAACAAATACACTGGGATTTAGATTCTGATAAAATTTAGGAAATGAATTAGTATATGGTTCCTCCGCAATCGGAATCACCCTTCCGTCCCGAATACGTGCGGTCTCTGGATAATCAATACTAGAAAATGCATTGTAACTTTTTGTTCGGGTTTTTCTCGCCCTTGTCCCTAAAATCGCTTTCCCGTCAAATACAATATGAACTCCTGATGCATAAGGGGAAATCGCATAATAAAATGCATTTAACAGATTTACCCTTCCATCGGTTTCCTTCATATAGATCGATTTCTGTGAACCAGTAATTACAATCGGCTTTGGACTCTCCTGTACCATATAGGAAAGTGCAGCAGCTATATATGCCATCGTGTCGGTTCCATGTGTTACCACAAAGGCATCATATTGATGATAATGGCTTTGGATACACGCTGCTACCTGTATCCACTGTGTATGGCAAATATTTGTACTATCTAAATTGAATAATTGAATGGTAGACACTTCACAAATAGCCGCAATCTCTGGAATACATTCTAAAATCTCTTTAGAAGTCATCTGGGGAACCAATCCATTGCTTGTTATCTTTGTTGCGATAGTACCTCCTGTTGCAATCAACAGAACCTTTTTCTGATTTTCATTCTCTGGCATAATGATAATCCTCTTCTTCCTTCTTTCATTTCCTTACTAAGCGGATTTTACCATAGAAAATGGAAATTAGCAATTTGAATATCTACACACAAATATATTATAAATCATACAATCTATGTTTTCTAATAATATAAATAATAGTGAATTGACTCCTAACACAAGCAGTATGGAATAATACTAATATCCCGCTTTCCGCCCTATCTCTATTATTATTTTCTAAATTCTTGAATATTATTTTTATTTTTGTATATACTTTTTTCGTAATAAGAAATATAAATTAATCCAATTTATCTTCCTATTACCCCCAACCATTTTTTATAAAGATTTTTAGATAAAACTTAAGGAGGAATATTATCATGGACATGAATGAAGTCGTATGTTATTGTATGAATATTACAAAAGGTGCGATCAAAGAAGCAGTAGACTCTGGCTCCCACACATTAGAAGAGGTTCAGGAAGCTACTGGTGCAGGTACTGTCTGCGGAGCCTGCTTAGACGATATCAAACAGGTTATCGAAGAATTAAATTCCTAAATCCCATCATTTCAATAACAAAACAACTGGGAGCAGCGAATCCACCTTCCCTGCTCCCAATATCTAAAATTTATCTTTCCTATCTTCTATAATCCCAAAAAATCCAATGTAGCAAAATAATCTTTCGGTGTCTCAGCACGCCGAATCAGTTTTACACTCCCATCCTCACAGAGCAGCAATTCTGCCGAACGAAGTTTTCCATTATAATTATATCCCATAGAAAACCCATGTGCTCCCGTATCATGAATACAGAAATAATCCCCAATCTCAACAACCGGCAATTCCCGATCGATTGCAAATTTATCATTATTTTCACACAAGCCTCCCGTCACATCATACATCTGATCACAAGGCATCCCTTCTTTTCCCAATACCGTAATATGATGATATGCCCCATACATAGCCGGACGCATTAAATTAGCTGCACAGGCATCCAATCCAATATATTCTTTATAAGTATGCTTCTTATGAATGACCTGTGTAATCAGATGTCCGTAAGGTGCCAGCATAAACCGTCCCAATTCCGTAAAAATAGCGACATCTCCCATTCCCGCCGGTACAAGAATCTCTTCATATGCTTTTCGTACACCCTCTCCAATTACAAAAATATCATTTGCCTCCTGATCCGGTCGATAAGCCACTCCAACTCCTCCAGATAAATTAATAAACGGAATATGCACCCCTGTTTCATTTCTAAGCTCTACTGCAGTCTGAAACAAAAGCCTTGCTAAAGTCGGATAGTATTCATTTGTTACCGTATTACTTGCTAAAAATGAATGAATTCCAATATGCTTTACTCCCTTATTTTTCAATTTTAAAAAAGCCTCTGTCATCTGTGGTCTTGTCATTCCATACTTTGCATCCTGCGGACTGTCCATAATGGTATTATGAATCTGAAATTTTCCTCCCGGATTAAACCGACAGCACATCGTCTCTTTAAAAGGTGCAATTTTCTCATAAAAATCAATATGAGTAATATCATCAAAATTAATAATCGCATCTAACTGTGCTGCTAATTGAAAATCTTCTGCCGGTGTTACATTAGAAGAAAACATAATGTTCTCCCCTGGCAATTCAATTGTATCTGCCAATACCAGTTCCGTATAAGAAGAACAATCTGCTCCGATTCCTTCTTCTTTTAATATCTTCATCAAATAAGGATTAGGTGTTGCTTTTACTGCAAAATACTCACGAAAACCTGGATTCCAAGAAAACGCTTCTTTCAGTCGTCTGGCATTTTCCCGAATCCCCTTCTCGTCATATATATGAAACGGTGTCGGATATTCTTTTACAATCTCTTTTACTTGTTCCAATGTAATAAATGGTTTTTTCTCCATAGTATCTTCCCTCTTTACAAAAAATTTACGACATGCCTAAACCATGCCGCATTGCTTTTCTATCCTTATGCCGAATATAACATACACCAATAAAGGTGTCAAGCACTATCTCCTGCATGGATAGTGTACTTTTAAAAAAGAGAGTCCCAAAAAGGACGCCAAAGTGCATTAGAAGTCCGCTGTTCCGCTCTCCGAAAAGCAGAAGCTCTTAGACTTCTGAATCTAGGTACACCCGACCGGACGGACCGGGGTGCAATTCGCCCGTACAGCGGGCTAAACGCACCCCTTTTTTGCCATTCGAGAATGGCAAAAATCCTACGGAATCGACAGAAGTCTAAGAGCTTCTAGCTTTCCTCCGAAGTCACAACGGACTTCTAATGCACTTTGGCTGTATTGTCCCACAATCTACATTTCCTTCCCTCTGCTTCATTCTGTCACTATTCTTTTTTCCTAAAATTTTCCTAGTCTAGAAATCCGTAATAAAGCAACGCTGTTTCTTTAACCCCATCAAGGAAGTACAGACTCTCACTGAAAAGCTGCGATAGCAGTTATGAGGTTATGAGCAAGTAGCAAAGCGAATTGCGAATATCCGATTTGACTTTAAAATATAAGAATAAAACCCTCTATGGATCAATGAATCAACTCGAAACTTACCGGCAGGAAAAAACAGCTAGAGCGGAGAAGCAATTCCTTTCCGCTGTGACTTCGGAGAAAAGTTAGAACGCCTTATGCTTCTGTCGATCCACTAGGATTTTTTGCCATTCTTGAATGGCAAAAAAAGGGGTGTGTTTAGCCCGCTGTACGGGCGAATTGCACCCCGATCCGTCCGGTTGGGTATACGTAAATTCAGAAGCATTAGACGTTCTTACTTTTCGGAGAGCGGAACAGCGGAAAGGAATTGCTTCTCCACTCTAGCGTCCTCCCCCCTCAATCCCCCATTGAACCCTCTTCTCCCTTAATAAAAATTTTCCCCTCTCTCCTGCATCTCGTTTTCTTTTTCAAACCGAAAAGTCCTAATAAATTTCCAAAAATGTGACATACTCTTGCTATACAGCATTTTTATAAAAATTTTTGCAATCACCCTTTTTTATGTTATAATACCTATGTTATAATAAAACAGCCAGATTATCTCTTCTTTCCGTCTGTTTTACTTTTTAATAAAGTTTCATCAAGATTAAAATCTGCTCAGGAGATAAAAAATATGAAAAATATGAAAACAATCAAAAAGTTCAAGTATCTTCTTCCGGTTTTTACCAGTGTTCTATATCTGTCCGGCTGCTCTTCCTCTGCTGCCAGTCTAGATAAAACCGGACTAGAATATTATCGCCTAGGAAATTATACAGAAGCCTCTGATTCCTTTGACGCTGCTATCCATAAAGACAACTCAAAGGCAGAATACTATATCCACTACGCTTTTGCCTACATAGAGTTAGGAGACTACCAAAATGCACTGTCTAAAATTGATTCTGCACTAGAACTCGATCCAAACAGTCAGGAAGCCTATCGCTGTCAAGGTATTATTTATATCGCACTCAATCAATATGAAAATGCCATTGCTTCTCTAGAAAAAGCCTTAGATTTTGCAGAAGGTTTTGTAGGACAGATGGAATTCGATATTTTAGACTACCGCTCTCTTGCCGAATTGAAAAGCAACCAATATCAAAAAGCCATTGATACTTACAGCATTTTAATTGATATTGACTACAAACCAGGAGAACACTACTATCTAAGAGGCATTGCCTACCTAATGGAAGGCAATACTGAAGCGGCACTGTCCGACTTTGAAGCAGCACTAAATGCCAATGACGCCACCTATGAGCGTTACTTAAATATCTATACCTGCCTTGCTCAATACGGCTATTTAGAACAAGCTACCTCCTACCTCGAAAAAGCCCTGACCCTTGAAACCAGCAAACAGGAAGACGCCTTTTCTAAGGGAAAGATTTATTACTATCTAGGAAACTATGAAAATGCACTCTCCTATTTTTCTACTGCAAGAGATAAGGGCAACCATGAGGCTTTGCTCTACTTAGGAAAAATCTATGCCTCTCAGGGTGATACCAATACCGCTTTTCTTACTTTTGAACAATATGTACAGACAGGCTCTGTAAGTGGAGAAGTCTACAATCAAATGGGAATTATAAAATTTAACCAAGGTGATTATGCTTCTGCCCTCAGCTACTTTGAAACAGGCTTAGGACTAAACGACTTAAATTCTAAAAAAGCCCTGCTCTATAATGAAGCGATCACCTATGAATATCTCTTAGACTTTGACACGGCTGCCTCTAAAATGGCTGCCTATGTAGCCGCTTATCCAGATGACTATGCCGCCAAAAGAGAAAATGAATTTTTAAAAACCCGATAGGAAAATAAAATCAAATCCAATAAATAAAAAAGGAGTATCTATGGGAAACCTATATGAAATAAAAGATGAACAGGAACGTGTAATTTTAGTAGGGATCTGTCTAAATGAGCAAGACGATACCCAAGCCTCTTTACAGGAACTAAAAGAATTAGTAAAAACTGCTGGTGGCTTCTGTCTTGCTACTGTAATCCAAAACCGAGAAGCCATTCATCCAGGCACTTATTTAGGAAAGGGAAAAATAGAGGAACTGCGTGAAATGGCAGAGCATCTAGGGGCAACCGGTATTGTCTGCGATGATGAGCTTTCCCCTGCTCAGCTTACCAATTTAGAAGATGCCCTTCAGATAAAAGTAATGGATCGAACGCTGGTTATCTTAGATATTTTTGCCGCACATGCCTCTACCAGCGAAGGAAAAATACAAGTGGAACTGGCACAACTCCGCTACCGTTCTACTCGTCTAATCGGACTGCGAAATTCGCTTTCCCGTTTAGGAGGCGGAATTGGTACCAGAGGACCAGGAGAAAAGAAGTTAGAGATTGACCGCCGGCTGATCCATGAACGGATCTCTCAATTAAATAAAGAACTAAATGAAATCAAGTCTCATCGGGAAATTGCCAGACAGCAGCGAAGCCGAACACAAATCCCGGTTCTTGCAATTGTCGGCTATACCAATGCCGGAAAATCTACTTTGCTCAATGCACTAACGGATGCCGGCGTTTTAGAACAGGATATGCTATTTGCTACACTCGATCCTATCACCAGAACCTATACCCTCCCCAGCGGTCAGAAAGTTCTGCTGACCGATACAGTAGGCTTTATTCGAAAGCTGCCGCATCACTTAGTAGAAGCATTCCGCAGCACACTAGAAGAAGCCAAATATGCCGATTTAATTCTGCATGTAGTCGATGCTTCTAATCCTCAGATGGATCTTCAGATACACACCGTCTATGAAACTTTGACTCATCTAAAGGTAGGAGATAAACCGATTATTACCGTATTTAATAAACAAGATCTGGTAAACACTCCAGAAATTTTAAGAGATTTTAAAGCAGATAAAACACTATCCATCTCTGCAAAACATAAAATAGGATTAGAACAACTAGCAGAAACAATAGAAGAAGTGCTGCGGGAACAGAAGATTTTTATTGATTATACTTTTTCTTACAATGATGCTGGAAAAATTCAGCCAATCCGAAAATTCGGACAGCTTTTAAAAGAGGAATATTTGACAGAAGGAATTCATATAGAAGCTTATATCCCATCAGAACTTTATGGAAAATTGGAACTCTTTTAACCTCATCAAGGAAGTCCCCCGCCTCTAAGCCGCCAAGGTGAAAGCGGTGGGTTGGGACTTCCTTGATAAGGTTATGAGCAAGTAGCAAAGCGGATTGCGAATATCCGATTTGACTTTCTCTTTGCAGTTAAGCTGATAAAAGCTGCTACAAAATAATAGATTTCTGCAATTTATTGTATCAATATGATGACTAGTTATATTTTGCAGAATTCTTATATTTTACAGCAGCTTCTAAATCTAAATTTAAGTATTTCATTTACAGCCGCTATCAGTATGAATTACCATTCGCTTTTGTACCCGGCGAAAGACATCAAAGATCTTTGGATCAAAGCTTTTTCCCACTTCCTGTTCCATAATCTCCATACTTTGTTCCGGTGAAATAGCCGATTTATAGCACCGTTTTCCTGTCAGCGTATCATAACACTCAATAATTGCAACAATCCGTGCAGCCAAAGGAATCTGATCTTGATAAAGTCCGTTGGGATATCCTGTTCCGTCCCATTTTTCATGATGATAATGTGCGACATCTATCGCCATCTGAATAAATTCATTCTTTTCCGCTTCCGCATAAATTTCTGTCAGAATTTTTGCTCCTGTGACCGTATGCCCCTTTACCATCTGCATTTCTTCCTTTGTCAATTTTCCCGGCTTATTTAATACATCTGTAGGAATCGCAATTTTTCCAATATCATGAAGCGGAGAAACAATCTCTATATTTTCCAAAAAAGAGTTTGTTACCTCTTTTTCAAATACAGGAGAAAACTGCATTGCCTGTGCAAGTGTTTTACAATTTCTTTTTACATTTTCCAAATGATGTTCGGAAATATTGCTGCTGCTCTCTGTTATCTTTGCCAAGGCATACAGCATATCCTTTTTCTGTTCTTCAATCTGTTTTACCTGTTCTTGGATTACCTGATTGAGATGCCGATTATAACTCTCCATTGACTGCTGCATCTCATACATTTTTAAATGAGTATCAATTCGTGCCGTTACCTCTGCCAAAACAAACGGCTCTGTAATAAAATCCACACCCCCTAACTGAAAACCAGTAATGCGATCTTCTAATTCCGTAGATGCAGATGTAAAGATAATCGGAATCTCTTTTGTCAGCGGACTGCTTTTTAAAATTTCACACAATTCAAATCCACTCATGTCTGGCATGGTAATATCCAAAAGAAAAAGCTGAGGCAGTTTTTTTGCAATTTGTTTTAACGCCTCCGCCCCGCTTGCCGCTGGTACTGCAATATATCCCATACTTTCTATAATTTGAGCAAGAATTCTCTGATTTGCTTCTAGGTCATCTACTACCATAATTTCTGCCGGCTGCTCCCTTGCTGCAAACAGTTCCATTCTCATTCCCCTTTCTCTGTTATAAAATCATTTTCGATTCTCTCATAGGCTGCCATTGCTTTTTCCTTATCCGCTTTCCTTGCTGCCATCTCCATTCGAAATGCTGCCCTTCGAATTTCCTCTTCTCCGCCCTGTACCAACTTTTTTATAGAATCAGCAATCTGTTCTGCCTTCTCCCAATTTTCCATATCCATACAAAGAAGCATTTTATCTAATTCTTTTCTTAATTCACTCTGGTTTTCCAATGTACCATATTGATAAATCCGATCCTCTTCTGCTTCTTTTACAAAAGACATGGCATTATTTTTTATACTTTGAACTTGTATCTCTGTTCTAGATTCTTCTATCCGCTTTCGTCTTGGAAGCCTTAATAAGACAGAAAAGGAAAATGTGCTTCCTCTTCCCTCTTCGCTTTCCACATGAATCGATCCCTGCATCAATTCTACAAGTTCTTTACATACCGCCAATCCCAGTCCCGTTCCTCCATATTTTCTGGTTGTTGAACCATCTGCCTGAGAAAAACTTTGAAAAATCTTATCTCTGTCTTCTTCTTTTATCCCGATTCCAGAATCTAATACTACAAAAAATAACTCCACACAATCTTTTACCTGTAATGTCTGAATCACTTCTACCACAATTTTTCCTTCTAAAGTAAACTTTATCGCATTAGACAATAAATTATTTAAAACCTGTATTAGTTTCTGCTCATCTCCTATTACTTTTTTTGGAACAGCATCATCAATCATAAATTTTAACTGCAGTCCTTTTTTATTAATTGCTTCCATATGCAAAGCCATTACTTGTTCTATCATCTTCTGCAGGGAAAATTCTTTTTCCTGTAAAATATAATTTCCTGATTCTAGTTTAGAAAAATTTAAAATATTATTCATAATCTGATTGATATCTTCACAGCAATGCTCCATTAATTCGAGACTTTCTCTCTGTATAACCGGATCTGTTTCTCCCAATAAATTTCGAACATGTCCTAAGATACCGTTTAACGGTGTCCGCAATTCATGTGTTATATTGGATACAAACTCATTTCGAATACGAACGATTTGATCGGACTCTTCTTCTGCCCGCTCCAATCTTCTTATTGCACTGTCTCGCTTTGCTACATTTACCGCTGAAACCAGAAAAATCCAATTTGCCCTGTCTAAGATCACCATACGAAGATCTACCGCAAAACATGTTTTATTTTTTCGGTAAGCATTGGTATTTAATAATTCTTCCTTTGTAAAAAATGCCATATTTTTTTCCTTTGTGCACTCTGCAATTGCAGGAAAAATAGAAAGAATTTCTTTTCTGCAGAGTTCCCCTTTTTCATATCCTAATTCTTTCTCTGCACTTTGATTTGCTTCCAAAACATCTCCGTCTTTTCCAAATACTAAAAGTAATTCCTGTGTATATTCCACTGCCAATGGCAAGTACTGTTGCTTTCTCATTTTACACTCCTAATATTGCCTGTCTGATTGCCGTTTTGTAACCATTCTATTATAATTATCAAAAAAAAGCAAGCGATTTTACAGAACAGGCAAATTTATATCAGCAGAAAATCTATACTGGCAAGCCGAATGAAATTATGTTATACTATCATTAAAATACTATTAAAAGGGAGCTGGAATCTTTTATGCAGACAATTGCAAACGATATTAAAACTCGCTCTTTTCACCACATTTATCTTTTATATGGAGAAGAATCTTATCTAAAACGCAGTTACAAAACACAGCTAAAACAAGCCCTAATCCGACCAGATGATACCATGAACTTCCACTGCTTTGAAGGAAAGGGAATCAACCCAAAGGAAATTATTGATTTGGCAGAAACAATCCCTTTTTTGGCAGACTTTCGGCTTATTTTAATTGAAAACAGCGGATTTTTTAAAAACAACTGTGAGGAGCTTGCCGCCTATACAAAAGAAATTCCGAAAACCTGTGTGATCGTATTTCTTGAAAATGAAGTGGATCGAAGAGGAAAATTTTTTAAAGCAGTAAAACAGTTCGGTCATCCTGCAGAACTTTCCAGACAACCAGAAAAAAAACTGATTCCCTGGATTCTTTCTCTGCTAAAAAAAGAAGGAAAGAAAATTACAGAAGCAAATATGCAGTTGTTCCTTACCAAAACCGGAACAGATATGGAACAAATTGCAAGCGAGTTAGAAAAATTAATCTGTTATATTTATCCAAGAGAGATTATTACAGCAGAGGATATTGAAGCGGTCTGCTGTGAACAAACCACCGGAAAAATCTTTGATATGATAACCGCTATCAGCGAAAAACAGGCAAAAAAAGCACTTACCTTATACTACGATCTATTGCTGCTAAAAGAACCTCCTATGCGGATTCTTTTTTTGCTGACCAGACAATTCAACCTTCTTATGCAGATAAAAGAACTATCCACTGCCTATTATGACAATGCTGCTATTGCAAAACGTACCGGGCTAAAGCCATTTTTAATTGGAAAATATCAAACCCAGGCAAAGCGATTTTCTATTCCGATTCTTCGAAAAGCCATACAGGACTGTATAGAAACCGAAGAAGCCGTTAAAACAGGTCAGATTCCAGATCGCTTAGGTGTAGAACTGCTGATTATTTCTTATAGCCAAACACCTATTTTTCATTAATATTCCAAAAAATTTAAAATTTTTAAAAAAGTACTTGCAAAATATTTTTATTTGTGTATAATATGTTTTGTAAGGCTCGTTGGTCAAGCGGTTAAGACGCCGCCCTCTCACGGCGGAAACAGGGGTT
>CAJUEI010000001.1:21195-79322 GCA_910585255.1 uncultured Lachnospiraceae bacterium | reverse complement strand
AATCCTAGTCGATCGACAGAAGCATAAGACTTTCTAACTTTCCTCCGAAGTCACAGCGAAAAGGGATCATTTCCCCACTCTAGCTGTCTTTTCCTGCCGGCAGAGTGATAGTTGATTCATGTATCCGCAGAGGAGTGGAGTAGAAAACGTAAATTTTGGAATAATACAGCCAGAGTGCATAAGAGGGGGCACTGTGACTTCGGAGGAAAGCTAGAAGTTCTTAGACTTCTGTCGATTTTTAGGATTTTTGTCATCGGCAGATGACAAAAAAGGGGTGTGTTTAGCCCGCTGTACGGGCGAATTGCACCCCGATCCGTCCGGTCGGATGCATCTAGATTCAGAAGTCTTAGAACGTCTGCTTTTCGGAGAGCGGAACAGTGCCCCCTCTTATGCACTCTGGTGTCCTCTTTAGGAATTTTTAGGCTATCTTGCTATCATAGATGGAAGTATAAGCATTTAGGAATGGTGGTTCACAAGAGTTGGGAAATATGCTATAATGATAAACGAAAAATTTTACAAAATAGGTAGAAGATTGTTATAAAACATGTTATTATGCAAAAGGGCAGCAGAGAAAGGAAAGATAAGAGGTTCAAAGAATGATAAAATTTAAAAAGGTACAACGGTTAGCAGGTGGAATATGTGCATGTGTATTGTTGTTTCATACGATGTTACAACCTGTTTATGCAGCAGAGATTGCAGGAGTGGATTCTCCTGTTTATGTGGTAATTGATTCCTATTCTGGAGAAATTCTTTATAGTAGGAATAAAGATCAAAGTATTTATCCGGCAAGTACGGTAAAACTGGTAACAGCAATGGTTGTGTTAGATGCAGCGGATAAGGATAAAAAGATTACGATTACGAATCAGATGCTTGGAACATTTCCGTCTGATGTAGCGAAAATCGGTTTAAAAGCGGGAGGAGTCTATACGGTATATGAGTTATTGGAGCTGCTGTTGGTTTCTTCTGCGGCGGATGCGGCGGAAGCGTTGGCTGTGGGATGCTTTGGAAGCACAGAGGAATGTTTAAAGAAAATGAATGAAAAAGTAGCTGCAATGGGACTTACAAAGACACATTTTGATAATACGGTAGGTTTGGATATCGGAAATAATTTTAAAAATACCTATACTACAGCAGCAGAGTTTGCAGCACTTTCCCGTATGGCAATGACCTATCCAGAGATCAGAGAGATTGTTCGTGTTTTGGAATATACCTTGCCGGCACGTACCAATAATGCAGCAATTACCAGAAAGACGACAAATCTGTTTTTGCGTGATACATATGAGTATCCAAAGGATTTGTATACGGTTATTGGAACAAAGACAGGTATTACAAAGGCTGCCGGAAGAACACTGATTGCTACGGCAACAGATGGAACCCATGAGGTAATTTGTTTGACTTATTTAAATCCAGATACGGAAGTGATGTATACTTCTGCAGAAAAGGCTTTGACTTATACATTTACACAGAATAAACAAAATAAGATACAGTTGACAACGGCAGTTCCAAGTCAGACGAATCCGGGAAATACAACGAATCCTGGAAATTCAGCAGGTCCGGGAGGGGTTTCGAATTCGGGAAATTCAGCAGGTCCGGGAGGAGTTTCGAATTCGGGAAATTCAGCAGGTCCAGGAGGAGTTTCGAATTCGGGGAGCTCGGTAGGTCCAGGAGGGGTTTCGAATTCGGGGAGTTCGGCAGGTCCAGGAGGGGTTTCGAATTCGGGAAGTTCGGCGGGACCAGGAGGGGTTTCGAATCCGGGGAGTTCGGCAGGTCCGGGAGGAGTTTCAAATTCTGGAAGTTCTACAAAGCCGGGAAGTTCGAATTCGGGAAATTCTGCAGGTTCGAGTGGTACTTCTAGTGCAGGAAGTTCGGTAAAGCCGGGGACTTCTACTAATCCGGGAAGTTCGGCAAATTCAGGAAAGGTTAGTGCATCCGATATTGGATGGAAGAAGGCTTCGAATGGAAGCTGGAATTATTATCTGGCGGATGGAAAGAAAAAGACAGGTTGGCTGATTGATGATAAATATGAATGGTATTATTTTGATACTTCTGGTACAATGCAGACAGGCTGGGTAAAGTGGAGTGAAAAGTGGTACTATATGGATAAGAGTTCCGGGAAAATGGTAGTCAGTACTACGACACCGGATGGTTATGTTGTGGGACCGGATGGTGCGTGGATAGAATAAAGTATTGATAAAGAGAAAATAAAATTCAGGAGGGATTAGACAATGGGTGAATGTAATCATGATTGTAATAACTGCGGAGCAGATTGTGGGGAGAGAACACAGCCGCAGGATTTTCGGGAGCGTCCGCATCCGCTCAGCAAAGTGAAAAAAGTGATTGGTGTAGTGAGCGGAAAGGGAGGAGTAGGAAAGTCTTTGGTGACTTCTATGCTTGCGGTGGAGTCTAACCGCAGAGGAAAGAAGACAGCGATTTTGGATGCCGATATTACAGGACCGTCTATTCCAAAGGCATTTGGACTGCATGGGACTGCTTTTGGAAGTGAGGTGGGAATTTATCCTTTAGAGACCAAACAGGGGATTAAGGTGATTTCTACGAATTTGCTTTTGGCGGATGAGACAGAGCCGGTAATATGGCGGGGACCTCTGATTGCGGGGATGGTAAAGCAGTTTTGGACAGATGTGATATGGGATGATATTGATATTATGTATGTAGATATGCCTCCAGGAACCGGAGATGTGCCGCTTACGGTGTTTCAGTCTATTCCGATAGACGGTATTTTAATTGTGACTTCTCCTCAGGAACTGGTTAGTATGATTGTGACAAAGGCAGTGAAGATGGCGGAAAAGATGAATATTCCGGTATTAGGAATTGTAGAAAATATGTCTTATTTTGTATGTCCAGACTGCGGAAAGAAGCATACGGTATTTGGAGAGAGTCATGTAGAGGAGCTGGCAAGGCAGTATCAGCTTCCTTATGTCTGCCGGCTGCCGATTGAATCTGGGGTGGCGGCTCTTGTCGATCAGGGGCTTGCGGAAGAGATAAGCGGAACGACAATGCAGGAGATTTGCAAGTGGTTAGATGAGTCTGGGATTTTAAATTTGGATTGATGGATAGGACAGGAATCTGAAATAGAAAAAAGGAGAAGATGCGATGCGAAGTGTAAGGTTGTCTAAAGTAGTGGAAAAGATGGAACTCAGAAGTCTGATGCCGGAAATTGATACAAATGCTATTAAGATTACACAGCCGGATGTCAATCGTCCGGCACTTCAGCTAACCGGTTTTTTTGATTATTTTGATAATGAACGGGTTCAGATTATCGGTTATGTGGAACATGCCTATTTGGCGGATATTGATCCAGAGAGAAAACATAAGATTTATCATCAGTTGTTTTCAAGTCTGATCCCTTGTCTGATCTTTTGCCGGGATTTGCAGCCGGACGAACAGATGGTAGAGATTGCAAAACAATATCATGTGCCGATATTTTTGTCTAGTAAAAGTACCTCTTCTTTTATGGCGGAGATCATTCGCTGGTTAAAGGTGGAATTGGCACCGATGATTAGTATTCATGGGGTGCTGGTAGATGTATATGGAGAGGGTGTGCTGATTACTGGAGAAAGCGGAATTGGAAAATCGGAGGCAGCATTGGAGTTGATTAAGCGGGGACATCGTTTGGTTACGGATGATGTGGTGGAGATTCGGAAGGTAAGTGATGAGACCTTAATTGGCTCTGCACCGGAGGTGACCAAATATTTTATTGAGCTTCGGGGGATTGGAATTATTGATGTAAAGGCACTGTTTGGAGTGGAAAGCGTAAAAGAGACCCAGACGATTGATATGGTGATTAAGCTGGAAGACTGGAATAAGGATAAGGAATATGATCGGCTTGGAATGGAGGAGGAATATACCGAATTTCTTGGAAATCGGGTTGTTTGTCATTCTCTGCCGATTCGTCCTGGGCGGAATCTGGCAGTGATTGTCGAATCGGCAGCAGTGAATTGGAGACAGAAGAAGATGGGGTATAATGCAGCGAAGGAATTGTATAATCGTGTACAGGCAAATTTGGCTAAAAAACGGGATGACGAGGATGATGATTATAATTGATAGGGGTTAGAATAGCGGACGGGGGGAAAAGAAAACGCTTGGAAAGAGAACAGAGTGAAAATTTAGGAGGGAACAATATGGAGAAATACATATTTGGAGTTGACCTGGGAGGAACAACCGTAAAGTTAGGATTATTTTGTCAAGAAGAAGTGGTAGAGAAGTGGGAGATTCCGACTAGAAAAGAGGAAAATGGTAAGTATGTTTTGGAGGATATTGCACAGGCAATTTTGGAGAAAATAAAGGAAAAGAAGATAGAAGAAGAGGTAATTGGAATCGGGATTGGTGTGCCGGGACCAGTTAGAGAAGACGGTGTAGTAAAGGGATGTGTCAATATTGGCTGGGGTGAGATCAATGTGGCAGAGGAGTTAGGGAAGAAGACGGGTTATCCGGTAAAAGCAGGAAATGATGCAAATGTAGCGGCACTTGGAGAACTCTGGCAGGGAGGCGGAAAGGGCTTTCAAAATCTAGTTATGGTAACGCTTGGAACTGGAGTCGGCGGAGGAATTATTTTAAACGGAAAGATTCTTGCCGGAACGAATGGAGCGGCTGGAGAGATTGGACATATGCCGGTTGTATATGATGAGACCGAATGTTGTAATTGCGGGAAAAAAGGATGTCTTGAGCAGGTGGCAAGTGCTTCTGGAATTGTAAAGGAGATGAAGAAGATATTGGAGGCTTCGGATAAGGAGTCGATTCTTCGGGGACGGCAGATTAGTGCGAAGGCAGTGTTTGATGCGATTAAAGAGGGAGATGCCCTTGCACTGGAGGCAGGAGAACGGTTAGGAAAATATCTTGGAATTGCATTGGCCCATATTTCAGCGGTGGTGGATCCAGAGATTGTTGTAATCGGAGGCGGTGTCTCAAAGGCAGGGAATGTTCTGATTGAGCTGGTTCAGAAATATTATATAGAGAAAGCATTTTTGCCGAGCAGAGGTGTAAAGTTTGCTTTGGCTACTTTGGAAAATGATGCTGGTATCTATGGGGCAGCAAAATTGTTATTATAAAGTATTAAATAGGCTGAATAGTAAAGGAGAAAGAAGACAATGAAGCAGCAGGGATGGGAAGAAAAGCTGGAAAAGGTGGCAGGCGGTATGTTAAAGCGGCAGGAACCAATGAAGAATTATACAACTTTTCGGATAGGAGGAGCGGCGGATTATCTGATTTCTCCAAGGAGTATAGAACAGATAGAAGAGATTGCGGCTTTGTGCCGGGAGTATGGAACTGGCTGCACAGTGATTGGAAACGGAAGTAATCTGTTAGTTTCGGACAGTGGGGTTGACGGAGTGATCCTTCATCTGGGAAACGAATTTTCAAAAGTAAGGCAGGAGGGGGAATGTCTGCTGGCACAGGCGGGGACTGCCCTTTCTGCTTTAGCAAGGAAAGCGGCTTTTTTGGGACTTTCTGGATTGGAGTTTGCTTCGGGAATTCCCGGAACTTTGGGGGGAGCAGTGGTTATGAATGCTGGGGCATATGGTGGAGAGATGGCACAGGTGATTAAACGAGTAACACTGCTTTCAAAAGAAGGGGAACGAATCGAACTATCGGGAGAAGAGATGCAGTTTGGCTATCGAAAAAGTATTGTGTCCGAGATGGGATATACGGTTTTGGAAGCGGAGCTTTGTCTGAAAGAGGGCGAGAGAGCTGTAATTGAAGGGCAGATGGCGGAGTTAAATGCCAAGCGGAGAGAGAAACAGCCGCTAGAATATCCAAGTGCAGGCAGTACGTTTCAGCGTCCGGTCGGACACTTTGCCGGAAAGTTAATTATGGATGCAGGGCTTGCTGGATTTCGGATTGGGGATGCTCAAGTGTCGGAAAAACACTGTGGTTTTGTTATTAACCGAGGAAATGCTACGGCAAAAGAGGTCAAAGAATTGATAGAGAAGATACAGCAGATAGTATATGAGAAGACAGGCATAAGATTAGAACCAGAAGTGCGGTATCTGTGCCGGGAAGGAGCAGGCGGATGAGGCTGGTAATAGTGACGGGAATGTCGGGTGCTGGAAAAACAACCGCATTAAAAATGTTGGAGGACAGCGGGTATTTTTGTGTAGACAATTTGCCGATTTCTTTTTTGGAGCGATTTGCACAGATGATTTTTGAGCAGCCTGGAGGAATTAAAAATGCGGCACTTGGAATTGATGTGCGAAACGGGGATGCTTTGGACGATATGGCAGAGGCACTGGAAGGGATTGTTCAGAAGAATTATCCCTATGAAATTTTGTTTTTGGATGCCAGTGAGGACACACTTGTAAAGCGGTATAAGGAGACTAGGAGGAGTCATCCGCTGGCTCCTAGGGAACGAGTGGACAAGGGAATTACGCTGGAGCGGGAGAAGCTGAAGTTTTTAAAAAAGCATGCTAATTATATTATTGATACCAGTCAGCTTTTGACAAGGGAATTAAAGCAGGAGTTAGAACATATTTTTGTGCAGAATGAGAAATTTCAAAGTTTGATTGTTACCGTTCTTTCGTTTGGGTTTAAGTATGGTATACCAGTGGATTCGGATTTAGTATTTGACGTGCGGTTTCTTCCGAATCCTTTTTATGTAGAAGAATTGAAGAATAAAACGGGAAATGATGCAGAGGTGCAGGAGTTTGTAATGGGGTTTGAAATTGCAGCTAAATTTTTGGATCAGCTAGAAGAAATGCTGAAATTTTTAATTCCTAACTATATTCTTGAGGGGAAAAATCAGCTGGTGATTAGTATTGGATGTACTGGGGGAAAACATCGCTCTGTTACTTTAGCAAATGCGATTTATAAGCGGTTAAAGGAAGCGGAAACCGGATGCGGGATTAAGTTGGAACATCGGGATATAAAGAGGAAGTAAGAGGAAAAGAATGGAGGGTGCTTATGTCGTTTTCGGGAGAGGTAAAAGACGAATTATCTCATCAGATATCGAGTGCCAGACATTGCCAGATTGCCGAGATTGCTGCTATTATTAGTCTGTGCGGGAGGATTTTTATTTCGGTTGAAGATGAATATGCGATTCAGATTCATACAGAGACGATTGCCGTAGCAAGAAAATATTTTATACTGTTAAAAAATACGTTTCAGATTGTGGCGGAAGTTTCTGTAAGACAGAATTCTTATCTGAAAAAAAATAAAACCTATACCGTTACAGTAAAGGAGCATAAGAGTGCACTCTGGATATTAAAGGCTACAAAATTAATGAATGTACAGGGGGAGATACAGGAGGATTTATCCATTCAAAGCAATCTGGTAGTACAGCAGATCTGCTGCAAACGTGCCTTTATCCGGGGGGCTTTTTTGGCTGCTGGGTCATTAAGTGCACCGGAGAAGTTTTATCATTTTGAAATTGTCTGTGCCTCTTTTGCAAAGGCGGAACAGCTTCGGGCAATGATAAAGACGTTTCAGATTGAAGCGAAGATTATTCTTCGCAAGAGATATTATGTGCTTTATATTAAAGAGGGTTCACAGATTGTAGATATTTTAAATGTAATGGAGGCACATCAGGCATTGATGGAATTAGAAAATGTGCGGATTTTAAAAGAGATGAGAAATTCGGTCAATCGAAAGGTAAACTGTGAAACGGCAAATATTAGTAAGACGGTATCGGCAGCGGTAAAGCAGATTGAAGATATCACTTATATTAAAAATAAAACCGGATTTTCTGGATTTACAAATGGATTAGAAGAGATTGCACAGCTGCGGTTAGAGCACCCGGATGCTACGCTAAAGGAACTGGGAATGATGATTGATCCGCCTGTTGGGAAATCCGGCGTCAATCATCGGCTAAGGAAATTAAGTGAAATAGCAGAGCAGCTTCGGGAACGGGAAGGCGACAGAAGAGATAGAAAAGAGACGGCAGAATAGGAGAGGAATACGATGGAATTTACGCATTTGCATGTGCATACGGAATATAGTCTGCTGGATGGTTCGAGTAAAATTAAAGAACTGGTGGCAAGGGCAAAAGAATTGGGTATGGACAGTATGGCGATTACGGATCATGGTGCGATGTATGGGGTTATTGATTTTTACCGTGCCGCAAAGGAAGTAGGCATCAAACCGATCCTTGGCTGTGAGGTCTATGTAGCACCGGGATCTCGGTTTGATAAGGAGTCAGGGGCAGGGGAAGATCGCTATTATCATCTGGTGCTGCTTGCAGAGAATCAGCAGGGCTATCAGAACCTGATGAAGATTGTATCCAAGGGATTTGTAGAGGGATTTTATTATAAGCCACGGGTGGATTATGAGGTATTAAAGGAATATCATACAGGAATTATTGCATTGAGTGCCTGCCTGGGCGGAGAGGTACAAAGAAATTTAGTAAGAGGTTTTTATGAGGAAGGAAAAGCGGCTGCTCTGCGTTATGAGGCAATCTTTGGAAAAGGAAATTTCTTTTTGGAGCTACAGGATCATGGAATACCGGCACAGAAAACGGTCAATCAGCAGTTAGTGAAGATGAGCCGGGAGCTGCAGATCGATCTGGTTGCAACCAATGATATCCATTATACTTTGGCTTCTGATATGGAGGCACATGATATTCTTTTATGTATTCAGACCGGAAAAAAGGTAAGCGATGAAAACCGGATGCGTTATGAGGGCGGGCAGTATTACTGCAAATCGCCGGAGGAGATGGCAGTACTGTTTCCTTATGCATTAGAAGCATTGGAAAATACGGCAAAGATTGCCGATCGCTGCAATGTAGAGATTGAGTTTGGTGTAACAAAGCTGCCAAGGTTTGATGTGCCGGAGGGATATACGGCATGGGAATATTTGAATAAACTCTGCAAAGAGGGATTGGAGAGATTATATCCAAATCGAACACAGGAATTACTGGAGCAGTTAGAGTATGAGCTGGGAATTATTCAGAAAATGGGATATGTAGACTATTTTTTGATTGTATGGGATTTTATTCGTTTTGCCAGAGAGAATCAGATTGCAGTGGGACCGGGACGCGGCTCGGCGGCAGGAAGTTTGGTTTCTTATACATTGGGAATTACCAGTATTGATCCGATTCGATATCACCTTTTATTTGAGCGGTTTTTAAATCCAGAGCGGGTATCTATGCCGGATATCGATATTGATTTTTGCTATGAGCGGCGGCAGGAAGTGATTAACTATGTAGTGGAGAAGTATGGAAAAGAACAGGTAGCACAGATTGTAACGTTTGGTACGCTTGCTGCAAAAGGTGTGATTCGGGATGTAGGACGGGTATTGGATATGCCTTATGCACAGTGTGATGCAATTGCAAAAATGATACCAAATGAATTAAATATCACATTGGACAAAGCTATGAAAATGAATCCTGATTTGGTAAAGGCATATGAAGAGCAGGAGGATGTCCGTTATCTGCTGGATATGTGCCGGCGGTTGGAAGGTCTGCCCCGTCATACCTCGATGCATGCAGCAGGAGTGGTGATCAGCCAGAAAGCAGTGGATGAGTATGTGCCGCTTTCTAGGGCTTCGGACGGATCGATTACTACTCAGTTTGTGATGACTACATTAGAGGAATTGGGACTTTTAAAAATGGACTTTTTGGGGCTTCGAACTCTGACCGTAATTCAGAATACCGTGCAGCTTGTTAAGAAAAGCACCGGGATTGAAATTGATATGGATCAAATCGATTATGACGATAAAGAGGTGCTGGCAGCAATCGGAACCGGAAAAACGGACGGGGTATTTCAGTTAGAGAGCAGCGGGATGAAGAACTTTATTAAAGAGTTAAAACCCTCCAATCTGGAAGATATTATTGCCGGGATTTCACTGTTTCGTCCAGGTCCAATGGACTTTATTCCAAAGTATTTAAAGGGAAAGAATCACTCGGCAAGTATTACCTATGACTGTCCGCAGCTAGAGCCGATTTTGAAACCGACCTATGGATGTATTGTCTATCAGGAACAGGTTATGCAGATAGTAAGAGATTTGGCTGGGTATACGCTGGGGAGAAGTGATCTGCTCCGGCGGGCGATGTCAAAGAAAAAGGCAAGCGTAATGGAAAAGGAGCGGCAGAACTTTGTCTATGGCAATGAGAAAGAGGGCGTGCCGGGCTGTATAAAGAACGGGATAGACGAGGCAACGGCAAATAAAATTTACGATGAAATGATTGATTTTGCTAAATATGCATTTAATAAATCACATGCGGCAGCATATGCGGTAATAGCATATCAGACGGCATATTTAAAATATTATTATCCGGTGGAGTTTATGGCGGCGTTGATGACTTCTGTAATTGATAATTCTTCTAAGGTATCGGAGTATATCTATAGCTGCCGGCAGATGAAGATTCCGATTTTAGCTCCAGACGTCAATGAAAGTGAAGGCGGCTTTTCCGTATCAGAAGGAGGAATCCGCTATGGGATGTCGGCAGTAAAGAGCGTAGGAAAAAACGTAGTGCAGGAGATTGTTAAGGAGAGAAAACAGGGAGGAGCTTTTTTAGGGCTTTCGGATTTTATTCATCGGATGAATGGAAAGGAAGTCAATAAGCGGACAGTAGAAAATCTGATTAAAGCGGGGGCATTTGATTCATTAGAGGGAAGCAGAAAGCAGAAAATTGCGGTATATACCGATATGATTGAATCGGCTGCACAGGAGAGACGAAAGACGATTGAAGGACAGATGAGTCTGTTCGATCTGATTTCGGAAGAGGAGAAGCAGAATTATCAGATTCATTTTCCAGACTGCGGAGAGTATCCAAAAGACGTCCTGCTTGGGTTTGAAAAAGAAGTATTGGGATTTTATATTAGCGGACATCCTTTGGAGGAATATGAGGAAAAGTGGAAGAAAAATATTACGGCTAAGACAACGGATTTTATTCTGGATGATGAGACACATGAGGCTGTGGTTTGGGATGGACAAAAGGTTTGGATTGGAGGTATGATTACTTCGAAATCGGTAAAGACTACAAAGACAAATAAGCGGATGGCTTTTTTGACGGTGGAGGATCTTGCTGGGACAGTGGAAGTACTGGTTTTTCCGATGGATTATGAAAAGAATCGCAGCTATTTGAATGAAGAGGCTAAGGTCTTTATTCAGGGGCGGGTGTCTATGTCGGAGGAGGCACAGGGGAAGTTGATCTGTGAGAGAGTGGTGCCTTTTTCTGAGGTGCCTCGAGAGCTTTGGATACAGTTTGCAAATAAGGAGGAGTATCTGCAAAAGAGTGAGACACTGTTTTCTTTGATTCGGGATTCGGACGGGACAGATAGTTTGGTAGTTTATCTGGCGGCGGAGAAGGCGAAGAAGGTGATGCCTTCGAATTATTGTGTGGAAGTGAATGGGGAGCTTCTTTCTCGGCTGTATAGTACTTTTGGAGAGGGGAATGTGAAGGTGATAGAGAAGGGAATTGAGCAGCGGGGGAGGAAATAGTTTGGATTTTTAAAGTTGTATATTTTGTTTAGGATTTTTTGGTTTTTAGGTGGAAAATTTTGTTACTCTTTCTTGAAAGATAGGGATGGAAAGATTGTTTTGTGCAATATTACAGATTTGATCGATTTTAGTTGAAAACGTGCTTCGATTGCGTTAGAATATGCAAGAGATAGGTAAATTTCTTGGTGGAGGAAATGATTATGGCGAAAGAGATTAAAACAATTGGTGTATTGACAAGTGGTGGAGATGCTCCTGGAATGAATGCAGCAATTCGGGCTGTGGTTCGGACTGCGATTGTAAATGGGAAGAAAGTAAAGGGTATTCGAAAGGGATATCAGGGACTGCTGGATGAGGAAATTATTGATATGGATAAGTCTAGTGTTTCGGATATTATTCAGAAAGGCGGGACGATTCTTTATACAGCTCGGTGTATGGAATTTGTTACCGAAGAGGGACAGAGAAAGGGAGCAGAAATTTGTAAAAAGCATGGGATTGACGGACTTGTTGTAATTGGCGGTGATGGATCGTTTCGCGGGGCACAGCGATTGGCAAATCTTGGAATTAATACGATTGGAATTCCTGGGACAATTGATTTGGATATTGCTTGTACGGATTATACAATTGGTTTTGATACGGCGATTAATACGGCTATGGAGGCGATTGATAAGGTGCGGGACACTTCAACTTCTCATGAGAGATGCAGTATTATTGAGGTAATGGGACGGCGTGCCGGATATATTGCTCTGTGGACGGGAATTGCAAATGGTGCAGAGGATATTTTGCTTCCAGAACGATATGATAATAATGAGCAGGAATTAATTAATAATATTATACGGAATCGAAAGCGTGGAAAGAAACATCATATTATTATTAATGCAGAAGGAATTGGTCATTCGGAGAGTATGGCTCGGAGAATTGAGGCTGCTACCGGGATGGAGACACGTGCTACGATTCTTGGGCATATGCAGCGGGGCGGAACTCCTACTTGTAAGGATCGAATGTACGCTTCGATTATGGGGGCATATGCGGTTGATTTGCTCTGTGCCGGAAAGAGTAAGCGGGTAGTGGCTTATCGGCATGGAGAATATGTGGATTATGATATTAATGAAGCATTGGCTATGAAGAAGGATATTGATGAGTATCAGTTTAATGTTAGTAAGATGCTTTCTCGATAATAGATGGTTATGGATGAATGGATTTGCTGAGTGGAGATGGTTTCACTCAGCATATTTGTATTTTGGGAATTAGGAGAAATGGAATGGATAAGATTAGCAGTAGTAATAATATGAATATAAAAAATATAATGGCATTACAGAAGAAGGGAAAGACTCGCAGGGAGCAGGATGTGTTTGTGGTGGAAGGAATAAAGATGGTGTCGGAGATTCCTGTCGGATATCTGCTGCAGCTTTATGTTGCGGAAAGCTTTGGGGTGCAGCAGGAACAGAGGGAAGTGTTGGAAGAAGCGGTCAAGTCTCATGGGATAGATTACCAGGTTGTGACAGATAAGGTATTTCGAGAGGTGTCGGATACACAGACTCCGCAGGGGATTCTTGCTGTTGTAAAGCAGGCACATTATCAGTGGGAAGATTTGTTTTCTAAGGAGCGTGCGGCACATTTGATTATAGTGGAAGGGCTGCAGGATCCGGGAAATTTGGGGACGATTCTTCGGGCTGGAGAGGGGGCAGGAGTGACAGGGGTGGTGTTGTCAAAGGGGACAGTGGATATTTATAATGCAAAGGTGATTCGGGCTACTATGGGATCGATCTATCGAGTGCCTTTTTTTTATACAGACTGTTTAGAGGAAAGTTTGGTTCGGATTCAGGAAAGGTGCAGTATCTATGCGGCACATCTTCGGGGAGTGTGTGATTATGATCAGGTGGACTATACAAAAGATACAGCATTTTTAATTGGGAATGAGGCAAACGGGCTGAGTGATAAGATCGCTGCTTATGCAAAACAATTAGTTCGGATTCCTATGTTGGGGAAGGTGGAATCTTTAAATGCGGCTGTGGCGGCCTCTGTACTGATGTATGAAGCAGCAAGGCAGCGGAGATAAATTTTGCTTTTTTTTTAAATTCTCTTGACAAAATATATTAGATTTGTTAAAATACGAAATGTCTAGTTAATAAGTTTGTAATAATTACAGGTAAGGAATTGGAAATGATGAAATTTTCCTTATGAATTCGATGGAGGAACTTGTCATGAGAAGACGGTACAAAGTGGCAGCTTTTGGTATGGCTTGTGTGTTAGCAGCAGCCAGTCAGTCTATGATGTCACAAGAGAAAACAGACAGTTATACAGAATCGGAGGTTGTTTCTGATTTAGAAATAGTTGAGGAGACATCGGCTGTATTGCTGGAAAAGGAAGAAGTAGCAAAACAACGAGTTTTTTTAAATGAATTGCAAATGGAAACGGAACCTGTTTTAAAAGAAACTCAGCCAGAGGTTTTAATGGGAGAAGAGGATGTATCTGAGTTAGATGGTTATATTCTTCCAAGCGTAGAGGAATATCTTAATATTCGTTTGACTCCTTCTACCGACAGTGAAGTGGTAGGAAAGCTGTACATAGGAACAAAGGCGGAGATTTTGGGAGAGGAAGGCGATTGGTATCAGATTCGTTCTGGTTCAGTAGAAGGATATGTATATCGGCCTTATACAGTAACAGGGAAAGAAGCGGAAGCATTTGCAGTGGAGAAAGGCTATATTGTTTGCAGTGTTTTGACAGGTGGTCTTCGAGTTCGGGAAAATCCGGGAACGGATGCAGATGTTTTAGATATTGTAGGAGAAGGCGAGACATTTGATATTGTAGAAGTAGTAGATGGATGGGTTGCAGTTGACTATAAGGGAGAGACCGCATATCTTTCGTCTGATTTTGTCAGTGTAGATTATGATTTGGGCGAGGCAGTTTCTATTCAGGAGGAGCTGGCAGTGATTCAGGCAGCAGAAGAAGAGGCAGTTCGTCAGGAGCAGGCAAAGCAGGAAGCGGCAGCGTCTGCAGTGTCTAACAGTAAGGTTATGGAAACCGTTCAAAGAGACAGTGTAGCAGCTTCAGATGAGGATATCTATCTGTTGGCTTGTCTGATTCATATGGAGGCAGGCTGGGAGCCTTATGAAGGACAGCTTGCTGTAGCAAATGTTGTGCTAAATCGGTTAAAGGCAGGGTATGGAAGCACTATTTCCGAAATTATTTATGCAAAGGGACAGTTTTCTGGGGCAAACAGCGGTGCGTTGGCACAGGTGCTTGCATCGGGACCAAATCAGTCCTGTATCACAGCAGCGGTAGAGGCATTTTCCGGTGTAAATAATATTGGAGATTATCGGAATTTTATTTCTGCTCCTTATGCTTCTACGGGTTCTTATTCGGAATATACGTTGATTGGCAATCACTGTTTTTATAAAAATTAGATAAAATAGAATGAATATAGAAAAAGAAAAGTCCTTTGCGGAATGGGAAATTCTCATAAAGCAGAGGGTTTTCTTTTTTTCTTTTTTGAATTAATATGCTTTTTATTTTGATAAACAGAATATTTATTCAAAACTGTAGAGAAAAGGAAAGCAGAAAGGGAAGAATGGTATTTTCGGCTATGAAAAAATTGGTTTTATGACTGTATGAGAGAAAAGGATTGACAGGGATATAAAAAAGTGATAATGTATAAATATTCAATTCAACCTCATCAAGAAAGTCCCCCGCTTCTAAGCCGCCAAGGTGAAAGCGGTGGGTTGGGACTTCCTTGTTTCAGTGGAAGTGCAGACTCCCACTGAAAAGCTGCGATAGCAGCTATGAGGTTAGGAGCAAGCAGCGAAGCGGATTGCGAATATCCGATTTGACTCTATCAAGGAAGTAGCGGAGCGGATTCCGAATTTCCTTTGACAAAGGCGAAGAGCGAAAGAGAAATATAGAAAGAATGGAGGAATAGAATCATGATTTCTTTAAAGAAGAGGGATTTTTTAACGTTAAAGGATTTTTCAGCAGAGGAGATTGGTTATCTTTTAGAGTTGGCGGAGGATGTCAAAGCAAAAAAGAAAGCTGGGATTCCTGTAGATCGATATAAAGGGAAAAATGTAGCGTTAATTTTTGAAAAGACCAGTACAAGAACACGGTGTGCATTTGAGGTTGCAGCACATGATATGGGGATGGGAACGACTTATTTGGATTCCTCAGGTTCTCAGATTGGGAAAAAGGAGAGTATAGCGGATACGGCAAGGGTTTTGGGGCGGATGTTTGACGGGATTGAGTATCGGGGATTTGGACAGGAGATAGTAGAGGAATTGGCAAAATATGCAGATGTGCCGGTCTGGAACGGATTGACAAATGAATATCATCCCACGCAGATTTTAGCAGATTTTTTAACGATAAAAGAACATTTTGGGAAATTAAAAGGGATTCGTCTTGCATATTTGGGAGATGCACGTTATAATATGGGTAATTCTCTTATGATAGGATGTGCAAAGATGGGGATGCATTTTGTTGCATGTGCACCGAAGCAATATTTTCCTGATCCGGTGTTGGTAAAGCTGTGTCAGGAGTATGCAAAAGAAAGCGGAGCAACGATTACTTTGACAGAGGATGTAATGGAGGGTACAAAGGGAGCCGATGTGCTTTATACTGATGTCTGGGTGTCTATGGGAGAGCCTGTGCAGGTATGGGAGGAGAGGATTCGAGATTTATCTCCTTATCAGATCAATCGGGCAGTGATGGAACATGCAGGAGAACAGGCGGTATTTATGCATTGTCTGCCGGCATTTCATGACTTAAAGACTACTATTGGAAAAGAGATGGGAGAAAAGTTTAATCGAACAGAGATGGAAGTGACGGATGAGGTATTTGAATCAAAGCAGTCGATTGTATTTGAAGAGGCAGAAAATCGGATGCATACCATTAAGGCTGTGATGATGGCGACACTTGGGGAGAACTAAGGATGGAAGCAGCAAAGACAAAAAGGCATTTCAAACATTGGCAGACAGTACTTGATTTGGTGACAATAAGTATGGGTATTTTGGCAGTTTGTCTGGGTATGTTTGTATTTTTGAACTTAGAGACGCAGATAAATTGGATGCCGGTGATGTTTTTATTGGCGGCATTGGTAGATATGGTTAGCGGGATGAAGGCTTTTTATTATGGCAGGAGGCTTGCGGGACTTGGGATTTGTTTTCTGGCTGTTCTGGTGTTTGGATTTGCTGTGGTTAGTTATATTGTGATATGGATTTAGATAGAGATGCGGAGTGGAAGTGAGATTTCACTCCGTCGTTTGTGTGCTTGGCGGAGGGAAAGCGGAAGAGTTTAGACTGGGAGGACGCTTGTGTTCAGAGAATTTTTTTAATTCTAGGCGAGCAAAAGTTCCGGGAGGCTAGTCACTAAGAACGACTAAGAAACTCACATGGGAGTTCGTTTCTAAGTCGTTCTTAGTGCCGGATCTTCCTTCCACAAAAAGCTGCTCTGATATGCCTAGAATTAAAAAAATTCTTTGAACACAGGCTGTTTTGTTGTCTTTTTGCATGGAAAGATGGAGCTAGATAGCTGAAAATAGAAGGGGTTGGTAGGTGAGAGATGAAGACAAAAATTTTACAGAAATTAAAAGAGACAGACGGATATCTGTCTGGGCAGGAGCTCTGCGATGCGTTGGGAATTTCTAGAACGGCTGTTTGGAAATATGTGAATAAGTTAAAAGAGGAGGGATATCGGATAGAAGCGGTTCCTAATAAAGGGTATCATTTATTGCATGTTCCCGATGTGTTTACGGAGAGTGAGATAAAGAGCCGGCTTTCTACACAGTGGGCTGGAAGAGAGGTTGTCTGTTATAGTTTGGTGGATTCGACTAATAATGCGGCAAAAATTGCTGCGGAGCAGGGAGGGGTGCATGGGACATTATTTCTTGCGGAGCAGCAGAGTTCCGGGAAAGGGAGAAGGGGGAGAAACTGGGTCTCTCCTCCGGGGACAGGGATTTGGATGACGATTTTATTGAGACCTCAGTTAGAGCCTTCTTGTGCTTCTATGCTGACTTTGGTGGCGGCATTGAGTGTGAGCAGGGCGATTGAAGAGGTGAATGGGTTAAAGGCACAGATTAAGTGGCCGAACGATGTGGTGGTAAATGGAAAAAAGGTTTGTGGTATTTTAACTGAGATGAGTGCAGAGATGGAGTGGATTCACTATGTGGTGATTGGGCTTGGAATTAATGTGAATGTAGAGGAGTTTCCAAAGGAGTTAGAGGCGACAGCGACTTCACTGCGGATAGAGGGAAAAAGGGAAGTGGAGCGGGTACCGATTATCTGTACATTCTTATCTTATTTTGAAACGGATTATGAAAATTTTATAAGAGAACAGAATCTCTCTAGATTTTTGGAGGAGTATAATAAGAGATTGGTAAACTGCGGGAGGGAAGTTCGGGTTTTAGAGCCGAAAGGGGAATATACCGGAGTTGCCAGAGGTATTGATCCGCTGGGGGCTTTGATTGTAGAAAGAGAGAAAGGGGAGATGGTGCGGATTACTTCAGGAGAGGTATCTGTGCGGGGAATCTATGGTTATGTCTAAAGGAGAAAAGAAAGAGAATGTGGTGCTCTGCGGAGCCAGTAATTATAGTGAAAAGTATTATTTGAATCCAGATTTTTTAAGACTGCCTAAGGGAATTCAAGAGGAATTAAAAGTGATGTGTGTACTTTTTGTATCTGAGGTGGGCGGGATTCTTACGCTGGAGTTTGAAGAGGACGGAAAGCTTTGCTTTCGGGTGGCGGCGGAGGAAGAGGATATTTTATTTGATGAGATTGGTGCAGGACTTAAGATACGGGAGTATCAGCGGACAAAAAGGGAATTGCTGGAAGGGGTGGAGCTTTATTATCGGGTGGTGGTGCTGGGAGAACAAATATAGAATAATAGGTGGTTTAGAAAATAAATGGAGAATGGATGTGATAAAGGAAAGGAGGTCTGCATATGTTGTTAGTGGTTGATGTAGGAAATACCAATATTACGTTAGGAGTGTTTCGGGAGGAGGGTTTGGAGGCAAGTTTTCGGCTGACAACTAAGATTAGCCGAACTTCGGATGAGTATGGGATGCTGCTTTGCAGTCTGTTGGAGCATCGAAAGATTTTGGTATCGGATATTGATGCAGTGATAGTATCTTCTGTTGTGCCTGCTATTATGTATTCGTTTATTAATGGAGTAAAAAAGTATCTTGGACAGGTTCCCTATGAGGTAAAGCCAGGAACAAAAACCGGGATTAAGATTGTAACAGCCAATCCTTATGAGATTGGTTCGGATCGGATTGTGGATGCAGTGGGGGCTTATGAATTGTATGGAGGACCAGTACTTGTAATTGATTTTGGGACAGCGACTACGTATGATGTTATTACAGAGGATGGAAAGTTCATTGCGGGAATTACTTCTCCTGGAATTCGGATTAGTGCAAAAGCTTTATGGCAGGATGCGGCAAGGCTTCCAGAAATTGAGATTCGAAAACCAGAGTCTATTTTGGCGAAGGATACCATTCAAAGTATGCAGGCAGGATTGGTCTATGGTGCGATTGGACAGACAGAGTATATTATTGAGAAGGTAAAGGAGGAAACAGGATTTACAGATATGAAGGTGGTAGCAACTGGCGGATTGGGGAAGATTATTGCAGAAGAGACAGAGAAAATTACGGTGTATGATCCGAATTTGACCTTAAATGGACTTCGGCTGATTTATGGAAAGATAGCGGGAAGAAAGTAGGCTTTGCTGTTGGAATTTGTTTTTGGCAGGGGAAGGAGCGGATCGGATTCCGAATTTCCTTTGACGAAGTGGAGAAAGGAAAGATGAAACAAAAGGGATGAAATTTAGAATAAAAAATTTGAAACTGGAAAATAATCTTATTTTAGCTCCTATGGCTGGGGTGACAGATCTTCCGTTTCGAACTTTGTGCAAGGAGCAGGGCTGCGGATTGCTTTATACAGAGATGGTCAGTGCAAAAGCGGTGTTATATCGAAACAAAAATACAAAAACTCTTTTAGAGACGGCACCTTGGGAGCATCCGATTGCATTGCAGCTGTTTGGTTCAGAGCCAGAGATTATGGCTCGGATTGCGGCAGAATTGGAAGAGGAGCCTTATGATATGTTTGATATTAATATGGGGTGTCCGGTTCCTAAGATTGTCAATAATGGAGAGGGTTCTGCTTTGATGAAAAATCCGAAATTAGCGGCAGAAATTGTACTTGCTATGGGAAAAGCGGTAAAAAAACCGATTACGGTAAAACTGAGAAAAGGGTTTACAGAGGAAACCGTAAATGTGGTGGAACTGGCAAAGCGTTTAGAAGATGCAGGAGCAGCCGCTATTGCAGTACATGGAAGAACACGAGAGCAGTATTATTCTGGGAAAGCGGATTGGGAAAGTATTCGAAAGGTAAAGGAAGCAGTTTCTATTCCTGTAATAGGAAATGGGGATATTACTTCCCCGGAAAAGGCAAAGGCTTTATTGGAAGAAACCGGATGTGATGCCTTGATGATTGGACGGGGTGCACAGGGGAATCCCTGGCTATTTTCGCAGATATTGGATTTTTTTCAGACAGGACAGTATCAGAAGCCTTCTGTAGAAGAAGTGAAAGAGATGATTTTAACTCATACAAAACTACAGTTGAAATATAAAGGAGATTATCTTGGAATTCGTGAGATGCGAAAGCATATTGCTTGGTATACTGCAGGGTATCCTCATTCCGCACAGCTTAGAAATAAAGTGAATAAAGTAGAAACTTATCAGGAGTTAGAAAAACTCATTGCTGAATTATAAGAATTTCTTGACAGTGCAGGGGTTTTTCGATATAATATGTGAAATCTGGAGTAATATTAATAAATGCCGATTGGCCGATTAGAGGGGAATGGCTGCGGGAGGCAGCAGAGGTTAGCATCAGGGTCCGGTTTGCCGGATTCTTTGTTTTTGTATGAAGCTAAGAGGTGTAAGAGGTAAGTAAGGAGAGAAAGAAATGGCGGACAAGAAAAACATATTGACGTATGCAGGTTTAAAACAATTAGAAAATGAACTTCAGGATCTAAAAGTATATAAAAGAAAAGAAGTTGCACAGAAAATTAAAGAGGCAAGAGAACAGGGAGATTTATCGGAAAATGCGGAGTATGATGCAGCGAAAGATGAACAGAGAGATATTGAGGCTAGAATTGAAGAATTAGAGAAAATTTTGAAAAATGCAGAAGTAGTTGTAGAAGATGAAGTGGATTTGGATAAGATTAATATTGGCTGTCAGGTGAAACTTTTGGATTTTGAATTTGATGAAGAACTAAATTTTCAGCTGGTAGGATCAACAGAAGCGAATAGCTTGCAGGGCAAGATTTCCAATGAATCGCCATTGGGATTGGTTTTGATTGGAAAACGGGTTGGAGATGTAGTGGAAGTAGAAACACCAGCAGGCGGTACAGTACAGTATCGGGTTATTGACATTAAGAGAGTAAACTAATAGAAGAAAAAATAAAATTTAAGAAATGTATTCTAAATATTAAAAAATCAAAATAGTTTTTTGCTAATAGGATTGTTTGGTATAATATTTATTGATTTATTGATTTATTGATTTATTGATTTATTGATTTATTGATTTATTGATTTAATTGGTTTTTATTTTGTTTGCAGTGGGGGGTAGGGTTTATTTTTTTGTGTAAATTTTTTATTTATAGATTTTATGTGGATTAAAAGAGGAGTTTTTAAATATTTATAAGAAGTGTAAAATTTGAATAGGAGAGCGGGTATTATATTGATTTGGGATAGTTGTATTTGTGAAAAACTTATAAGTGTAATAAAAGAGCGAAAAGAGCAGCAGAATAATAAGAGTTTGATTTTTTTAGGATTTAGAAACATATAAAATAAATTGCCGATTAACATAGAATTTTAAAGAGAATCAGAGTTTGGAAGATTTTATATTTTCATATATTAGGGTTACAGAAAGTGAGGGAAAAATGAGTGGACAGCAGAAGAATTCTGCATCAGAGCAGGATATTAATCAGTTATTGAAGGTACGTCGAGAAAAGCTTGCGGATTTGCAGACACGAGGTAAAGATCCTTTTCAAATTACAAAGTATGAGGTAACACATCATAGTAAAGAAATTATTGAAAATTTTGCTGTATTAAATGGAAAAATGGTTTCTGTAGCAGGACGTGTTATGGCAAAGCGTGTGATGGGGAAGGCTTCTTTTTGCCATATTCAGGACTTGCAGGGAAAAATTCAGGCATATGTAGCAAGAGATAATGTGGGTGAAGAGTCCTATGCAGATTTTAAGAAGTATGATGTAGGGGATATTGTTGGAGTGCAGGGAGAAGTGTTTGAAACAAAGACGGGAGAGAAGTCGATTCATGTTTCAAAGATAGTTCTGCTTTCGAAAAGTCTTCAGATACTGCCGGAGAAATATCATGGTTTAACGAATACGGATATTCGTTATCGGCAGCGTTATACAGATTTAATTATGAATGAAGAGGTAAAAGAAACATTTGTAAAGCGTTCTCAAATTATTAGTTCTATTCGGCGTTTTTTGGATAAGCAGGGTTTTATAGAGGTAGAAACGCCTATGTTAGTTTCTAATGCGGGAGGAGCTGCTGCAAGACCATTTGAAACTCATTATAATGCATTGGATGAAGATGTAAAGCTGCGGATTTCTCTGGAACTGTATTTGAAAAGACTGATTGTAGGCGGTTTGGAGCGTGTATATGAAATCGGACGTGTTTTTCGAAATGAAGGTTTAGATACCAGGCATAATCCAGAATTTACACTGATGGAATTATATCAGGCGTATACGGATTATATTGGTATGATGGATTTGACAGAAACAATGTTTCGGCATGTAGCAAAGGAAGTCAATGGAAGTGCAGTAGTTCCCTATGGAGATGTGGAAATTGATTTAGAAAAGCCTTTTGCAAGGATTACTATGGTAGAGGCAGTGAAGCAATATTCTGGTGTAGATTTTGAGCAGATCGCAGATACAGAAGAAGCAAAGAAAATTGCGGATGAGAAGGGGATTCATTATGAGGAGAGACATAAAAAAGGGGATATTTTGAACTTGTTCTTTGAGGAATTTGTGGAGGAACATTTGGTTCAGCCTACTTTTGTAATGGATCATCCGGTGGAGGTTTCTCCGCTTACAAAGAGAAAACCTTCTAATCCAGATTATGTGGAGCGGTTTGAGTTATTTATTACTGGACGTGAGATGTGCAATGCGTATTCGGAATTAAATGATCCGATTGATCAGCGGCAGCGGTTTGCTGCACAGGAAGAGGCCTTTGCAGCAGGAGATGAAGAAGCGAATCATACAGATGAGGACTTTTTAAATGCGTTGGAGATAGGGATGCCTCCTACTGGAGGGATTGGATATGGAATTGACCGGTTAGTGATGCTGCTTACAAATCAGCCAGCGATTCGGGATGTTTTGCTGTTCCCGACAATGAGAACGGTGGATTAAAAAGTCCAGTAAAATCAAGGGTTTGCAGCACTTCAAGTTAAGAATTGACATCAATTTGACATCAATTTTGTATCATTTGGTGGACTTATTTGGACAAATCAGGTCTGTTTTCGAAATTAGAACTTTTCAAAATTGAATAGCAAAATGCTATAAAAGGACATTTTCCAAGATGCGGAAAGTGTCCTTTTTCTGTTGTTATGGTAAAAACAAGATCAAAGAATAAGGAGGGTTAAAATGAACAACACAGCGTTAAGAGCAGAGATGCAAGCATCACAGGTAGAAAACACACCTACAACACACATGATTTTTGCAAATAAAGAACAGAAACAGTTTTATTATGAAAAATTAAAGCGAGTAAGAGTCCAAGATTGCTATCATAAGGCATTGATTTATATTCTTGGAATAGCGGAGAATACAAGAACGCATTTTGACCAGATTTATGATTGTAAGACGGGATACATCAAGATAGAGTGTCTACAAGAAGGCTGGCAAACAAGTAGCAGTGCGAAAGCAGTACGATTAGCATTTAATCTTTATACGGATAAAACATCAAGTGTCAATGCTTATAAACGTAAGGATAAGCAGATAGCAGAGTGTAGGGAATATTCCATTAGTCAGATTTTTTGTTGTGAATATGCACGATACTTTTGGGAGGGTATTCGGCTTCGTTATGCGGAGTATTGTCATTAGGAAAAGGTAGTGGAGGAAGTCCCTGCAGAATGAAAGGAGAGAGAATGTGCTGAAAATTCGGTTAATGGGGACAAAAAATGAAATTAAGTGGTTTGAGAAGATTTTGAAAAGACAGTCAAAGGTAGTCGTAACAGAATTCTCCGATCTGTATTCCAATAAAGGTACCAATCGATATTATCGGGTTTATGTAGAAGTACAAAAAGCAAATATCAAATCATAATCAGAGAAAGTAGGAGGAAGAAACGCATGTGTGCAGAAAAGAAAGGTTGTCGTGTGATTGCGATTGCAAATCAAAAGGGTGGAGTAGGAAAGACCACTACAACGTGCAATTTAGGAATTGGTCTGGCAAAGAAGGGAAAGAATGTATTAGCGATTGATGCCGATGCACAAGGAAGCCTGACCGCAAGTCTGGGTTTCTCAGAACCAGATAAGCTGGAAGTGACACTTGCCAATGTGCTTGCCAATCAAATGAATGAAGAAGAAATGAAGGCAGACTATGGTATTTTAAAACAGGAAGAGGGAATCGATCTTATGCCAGGAAATATTGAATTATCTGGTTTGGAGGTTTCCTTGATTCACGTAATGAGTCGAGAGCTTATTCTGCGTTCTTATGTAGATCATGTAAAAGAACAGTATGATTATATTTTAATTGATTGTATGCCGTCATTAGGCATGATAACTATAAATGCCTTAGCTTGTGCAGATAGTGTTTTAATTCCTGTTCAGGCAGCGTATTTGCCTGTAAAGGGCTTGGAACAATTAATTCAGACGATTGGGAAAGTAAAACGTCAAATCAATCCATCGTTAGAGATTGAGGGGATTCTTCTCACTATGGTGGACAGTCGAACCAATTATGCAAGGGATATTACGAATTTATTGATCGAGCAATATGGGAATCAAGTGAAAATTTTTCCAAGTAAAATACCCGTTTCGGTAAGAGTAGCAGAGAGTCCTGCTGAGGGAGTCAGTATTTATCGGCACGATCCAAAAGGAAAGGTTGCATCGGCATACCAGTCTTTGACTGAGGAAATTCTTGCTTCTTCTGATTCAAAGGATTCTTATGTTACCAAGCAAAGCAGAGGAGGTGCACCGTGGTGAGTAAGTCAGGAAGTGCAGCGAAAATAAAACTGAATCGCTTTGAGGATTTATTTTGTATCCATACAGGAAGTACAGACGGAGCTGAACAGATTATCCATGTGAAGCTGACAGAATTACATCCCTTTAAAAACCATCCCTTTCGTGTAGTAGAAGATGAGAAGATGGAAGAAACCATCGAGAGTATTCGTCAATATGGAGTTCTTGTTCCAGGGATTGTAAGACCAAGAGCAGAGGGTGGATATGAAATCCTTGCAGGACATCGCAGGAAAAGAGGATCCGAAAAAGCGGGAAGGGATACGATGCCTGTGATTGTTCGAAATTATACCGATGATGAAGCGGTCATCATCATGGTCGATTCCAACCTTTATCGAGAAGATCTATTACCAAGTGAAAAGGCAAAGGCTTATGCGATGAAATATGAAGCGATGAAACATCAGGGCAGTAAGGGGGGAAGTACACTAGAAGAAGTGGGAGAAGCTGCAGGAGAGAGTGGAAAAACGGTACAACGGTATATTTGGCTGGCAAGGCTATCCGATGAGTTACTAGATCGAGTGGATCAGAAAAAAATAGGAATGGCACAAGGAATCGATCTTTCCTTTTTATCCCAAGAAGCCCAACAATGGGTTTTGGAAATTCTGGAAGAAACGAAAGGAGGAATTACCACTTCCCAATCTGCAAAGTTGAAAGCGTATGGGAAAGAAGGAGAATTGACTCTGCCAATGATAAGATTGATCTTAACCGAGGAAAAGCCAAAAGAAAGAAAAGTAATTCTTCGAGGGAACAAAATCAGTCGTTATTTTCCAGAAGAGTATTCGAATGAGGAGATGGAAGGAGTGATTTTCCAACTCTTAGAAGAATGGCAAAAAAAGCAGGAAGGAAGGCGGTAAGATGAGAGAATCATTACAATTGGATTATTATTATGGGATAGAAGCAGAGCAATTTTCCTTTTACCGTATTCCACGGCTATTGATGAAGGAGAAACGTTTTAAGGGGCTGAGCAGTGATGCAAAGCTCCTGTATGGACTGATGCTTGACCGGATGACGTTATCCATGAAAAATGGTTGGTTGGATGAAGAAAATCGAGCGTATATTATTTACACAGTGGAGAATATCATGGAGGATTTGGGCTGTGCGAAAGCAACCTGTGTCAAAGTGATGAAAGAGTTAGATTGTGAAAATGGGATTGGATTGATTGAGAAGAAACGCAGAGGACTTGGAAAGCCAGATATTATCTATGTGAAAAATTTTGCAACCATAGAAAAGGAATCCTCCAATCAACTATCTGTAAATAGGAATGAGAAACCATTGGATGAACGATCTGGAGATAGGAATGAGAACGCATTAGGCGAAACGGTTGGAAATAGGGAGGAGAATTCATCATTTAATGAAACAGTTGCAGATAGAGAAGAGAAATTCTTGAATAAAATAGCCGCAAATAGAGAGAAAACCACAGAAGTTCAAAATTTGAACCTCAAGAAGTTCAAAAATGATACTTCCGAACGTTTCGAGATGGGATTTCAAGAAGTTCAAAATTTAGACTTCCAGAAGTTCAAAAATGATATTTCCAGAAGTTCAATTTCTGAACTTCAAGAAGTTCAAGAAATAGACTCTAATTATAACAAAAGAAATCATAATGATAAGAGTAATAAAAATTGGAATGGAATCCATTCTATCCATCCATCTCCTTTTGTTAGTAGAGAGGAAACTACACCATTCGTTTCCACTCAAAAAATGGATGAGATAGATTCGAACGATAGGATAGAAGAAGTCAATGCCTATATGGCACTGATTCGTGAGAATCTGGAGTATGAAACTTACCAAAAGGAGAACCAATATGAGGAGAAAGAACTCTATGAAGAAATTTACCAAACCATTTGTGATGTGGTTTGTGTAAGAAGAAAGACCATTCGAATCAATGGAGAAGAGCATCCTTATGAACTGGTCAAATCACGTTTTTTAAAATTAAATCGCTTTCATGTAGAGTATGTCATGCATTGTATGAAGGAAACGGTTACAAAGGTTGTCAACATTCGAGCCTATTTGCTTACCGCACTTTATAACGCCCCTTCTACTATGACACACTATTATCAACAAGAAGTGCAATATGATATGTATGGTGGGGGATGGAAGGAAAAAGGGATTGGATAAGGAATGTTTCTTTCTGGACAGAATGTCGAAAAGTGGAGAAAAATAGAAAGAGGTAGGAACGATTAAGAAAGAAAGGAAAAAAGAACCATATGGAACGAACCATTGATGAAAAGTGTGGAATGGTCACAGAAAGCAGAATAAAAATTTTGTATCGAACCGATAAGAGAACCTCAAATGGTACAGCAATCTATGAGCAACAGTGTGGTATTTGCGGTTCTGTGTTTATGGACAAGTTTCGTAAGGAAAGGAAAAGTTGTGGATGTTTGCAAACTTCTCATCGGGATCATTCTGGCGAAGTTCTTTCCACCGGAGTAAAAATCATCAGAAAGACCAATCAAATGCAAGAAAATGGGAATGGTTCTCATGCTTATTTGTATCAAATGCTTTGTCCATTCTGTGGAACTATATTTGAAAGAACTTATAATCCAAGCAATCCTCCTGTTTCCTGTGGCTGTAAGCATAGGAAAAAATGGAAACATGCAAGAGATTACTCAGGTATGGTATTACCAAGTGGAATTCGAGTCCTGTCAAAAACGGAAGGAAGAATCGTTTGTGGAGAAACAAAAACCACACAAAAACCCATTTATCAAATGCAGTGTACTTGTGGGGCTATTTTTGAACATACTTACAAATATGAGTTAAAATCATGTGGGGATAGAAAAAAGCATCCTCCTAAAAAACAGAAAGAAAGGCGGTTGATCGTTAACCATTCTGGAGAAAAACTTGCAAGTGGGATATCTATTATCGAAAGACTGGAAGAGAGTAAAAATTATGGTGGAAGATCCGTTCCAGTTTATCGCCAGTGGTGTCCTTTCTGTCACAATATATTTGAAGCCACTTATAAAAGGACAAGAAAAAGTTGTGGTTGTCTGGATGGGAAAGATCGGACAGGAGAAGTATTAGAAAGTGGGATTCGATTGTTAAAAAGACTGCCCAGACAGAACCGACAGGGAAGTTATTATTATCTTCAGAAGTGTGGGCGATGTGGAAAAGAATTTGAAAGTGTTTATAATCCTAAATTAAAAAGCTGTGGATGTATTGTACAGGAACGGGATCGAAGCGGAGAAACCAATCCACATGGAGTCTTGATCATTCGAAAAGTGGGAGAAAGAGAAAAGGGAGAGAAACATAGGCAGAATTATTTTCTTTATGAAATGAAGTGTCCCATCTGTGGAAAAATTTTTGAACAGAATTATAGTGAGGATAGAAAAAGTTGTGGCTGTATCTATACAGAAAGATGTCATAGTAAGGAACAGAAACAGCTTCTGATGGATGCTCGTGGGAAAAATCATCGGTTTGGAACGAACTTAGGACTGATCGCAAGTCAACATATCCCTTCCACCAATACAAGTGGATATAAAGGAGTGGGATGTTATCACGATGTTTGGTATGCTTCCATTTGTTTTCAAGGATATAAGCAAAAAATAAGGTGCAAAAGCAGAGAAGAAGCGATTCAGATTCGGCAAATCATGGAAGAGAGCCGGAATGAGTTTTTAAAGTGGTATGATGGATTGAGCTTAGAAGAAAAAAATTTTGCTGCCAAACAGTATGAAGAAAATAAGAGCTATTTTCGAGAACTCTATCAAAAAGAATTTCAGAAAAGATGGAAGGTGGTAAGGCTGTAAGATTATAACAGAGGAAGAGAAAGGTTTATGATAGAGTTCTATAGATTGGATTTATGTCAAATACATAAAATCAAGGGTACCATTTATTTTATAGAAAGCAGTTAAGAATAGAAATTATAATGAACTTCTAGACAGAATGTCCAGAAGTGGAAAGGAGAAATCGAATGTTTTTTGATCCAATCGATCGTGGGATTCCACCTTAGTGAATGGTTTTGTAAGAAGAGGAATAGGAGGTATGGATGCAAGAAGAAGTAACACAAAAAACGATTGCTCTTGTGATAAAAACTGCCAAATTAGATGCCAATTTATTAAAAGCAGCGATGAAACTGTACTTGAATCGTCCCAAGCAGAACCTACATGGAAAAACCTCTGTAAAAAAGTTGGTTGGGGAAGGTGCAGGAGTATCCTCCATTGAAATAACCGAAAAGAATATCAAAGCATTTGAACGGGTGGCACAGAAATATCAGATTACTTTCGCTGTAAAAAAAGATAAAACAACAGAACCGCCAAAGTATTTGGTATTTTTCAAAGGCAAAGATACCGATGTGGTAGCACAGGCATTTAAGGAATTTGTTTATGGGAATGAGAAAAAGAAAGGAAGGGTTTCGATACGGAAAAAATTAAAACAGTGGAAAGCAACCTTATCGCAGGATAAGAACAGAGAACGCAATCGAGAGAGGAACAAGGACAGGGGGCAAAGCCGATGAGGAGTGGGAGAAAAGGGAATTCCATAAGAAACAGGAGGGTTAGAAAACGGGAATTGATTCGAACGAATTGGAATTTACTCCAAAAGGTTTCGAATATCATTTCAAAAGCTTCCAAGAATCAGAAGGCGTACCAAAGGAATCAAAAGATACTTCTAAAGAGCCAGAAAACGTTTCAAGATAAGCGAAAAATAATGCCACATCAGAATGGAAAAGAAAGGGTCAATCTTCTTCCTGTAAAAAAGTGGTTCTTTAGAAATATCCCCTATTTTTTTCTAGGCTATTTGAGTAATAAAGTAGCAAGTCTATGGAGGGTATCCAAGGGGAGTTCGACTTTTACGAAACTCCTAGTAGTGATGAACCGATTTGACCATTTGTTTTCCAATCCTCTACCAAGTTTTCACCCAAGAGATTTACTGATAGGGATAGGTTGTGGTGTAATGTTTAAATTTATTGTGTATTATAGAGCGAAACATACAAAGAAATTCCGGCAGGGTGTGGAGTATGGTTCGGCAAGATGGGGAAATGAGAAGGAGATCCTGCCTTATCAAGATCCTATCTTTGAAAATAATATCCTGCTTACTGCAACAGAAAGACTAATGATGTCAGGTAGACCAAAAAATCCAAAGTATGCTAGGAATAAAAATGTTCTTGTTATCGGTGGTTCTGGTTCCGGCAAGACAAGATTTTTCGTAAAGCCGAATCTGATGCAGATGCATAGTTCGTATGTCGTTACGGATCCGAAAGGAACGATTTTAATTGAATGTGGGAAAATGCTGGTAAAAGGAAAGTATAAGGTGAAAGTACTGAATACCATCAATTTCAAAAAATCCATGCATTATAATCCGTTTGCCTATTTGCGAAGTGAAAAGGATATTTTAAAATTAGTGAATACAATTATGGTCAATACCAAAGGAGAGGGACAGCAATCGGGAGAGGATTTTTGGGTAAAAGCAGAGAAACTCTATTACACGGCATTGATTGCTTATATTTGGTATGAAGCTCCAGAAGAGGAACAGAATTTTGCGATGTTATTGGATTTGATTGATGCAAGTGAAACAAGAGAGGAGGATGAGAGTTTTAAAAATGCTGTGGATCTTTTATTTGAGGAACTGGAAGCGGACCAACCGAATCATTTTGCAGTAAGGCAATATAAAAAATATAAACTTGCGGCAGGGAAAACAGCGAAATCGATTTTGATTAGTTGTGGAGCGAGATTAGCCCCATTCGATATAAAAGAACTACGGGATTTAATGGAGTATGATGAGCTAGAGCTGGATACGCTTGGAGAGGAAAAGACTGCTTTATTTGTGATTATTTCGGATACCGATGCCACTTTTAATTTTGTTGTATCCATGATGTATTCACAACTTTTTAACTTGCTTTGTGACAAAGCAGATGATGTCTATCAGGGCAGACTTCCGGTTCCTGTAAGGTGTTTATTGGATGAGTTTAGCAATATTGGACAGATTCCACAGTTTGAAAAATTGATTGCAACGATAAGGAGCAGGGAAATTTCTGCTTCTATTATTTTGCAGTCGAAAAGCCAGTTAAAGGCGATTTATAAGGATCATGCTAGTACAATCGAAGGAAATTGTGACAGCATTTTGTTCCTTGGAGGAAACGAAAAAACCACATTAAAGGAACTGGCAGAACTGCTTGGGAAGGAAACGATCGATCTGTTTCATACTTCTGATACAAGAGGAACCTCCCGTTCCTATGGTCTCAATTATCAAAAGATAGGAAAGGAATTGATGAGTCAGGATGAGATAGCAGTGATGGATGGAGGAAAATGTATTCTGCAACTACGAGGGGTTCGTCCATTTTTTTCGGATAAATTCGATATTACCAAACATAAGCGGTATCAAGAATTATCCGATTATGATCCCCAAAATGCCTTTGATTTAGAGGAATATGTCAAGCATCGTTCTTTTATGAAAGTGACACGGGAGATGGAGGTGGAGGAGGTATTGGATTGTGGAGAGATTGCTATGCAGAATTATCCAACCAATCCAGAAGAATCCTAATAGGATCAAAAGGAAAAAAGAAAGGAGAAAAAGAATCGAAATAAAAAGGAAGAAAAGAATAGGAAAATAAGAAAAATAAAAAAGAATGAAGAAAGGATAACCTATGAATCAAATGCAAAAAAGGCAGAAAAAGCATCGAAACCGAATGCTGTCATTTTCTATGATTACGGTTGCTGGTTTGTTGTTAGTCAGTAGTGTTCCTACAAAAGCAGATAACCATACAAAAGTGTACATGGAAAGACGGAATATGGGGACAAAATTATGGGAAGAATTCGATCTTTCCGAACTAGAATTGGAGAGAAAACAAGAGAATTTGGAAAAAGAAGAAGAGGAAGAATCTCCTTCCAACGAATATTTGAAAACGGCTCAACAACAGGTAGAGGATATTGAAACACAGCTGGATCTCTATAAAGAAGCAATGGAACAGTTAAAAAATTTACTGGATATTACCCATGGTGGTTCCTTAGAAAGTCAATTAGAGAGTATTGTTACAAAGGTACAACAAAAGTTGATTTATCTGGAAGATCTGAAAAATGAAATTGAAAGACAAGTTGGCAATTATGGAAACCTCGATACCGAGGGAATGACACAAGTAGAAGCGATTTTTGCTAAAATTTATGCTTTACGAAAATATGCAGATAATTTAAAGGTATTTCATGATGTGATAGAAGGAATTGTAACAGTAGAATCGAATCCTTTATCCAATGAGAAAATTTATGAAATTTTATGCAATCAGAAAGACCAACTTATGGAGTATCATAAATTTCTGGATCAAGCAGAAACACTACTTGATTTAGAGGGAGGAAACGGAAGTGATACCTTACATACAGGAGAGCAAACGAGAAAGGAACTGGAACAGATCGTTGCGAAATTAACCGATTGGGAGAAACAGTTAAAATTGGTGGAACAAACGTTACAAATTTTATTAGAGAATGAATCCATTTCCGTAGAAAATGCAGAAGAATTAAATGGATTATTCACGCAAGTGGTACAACAAAAGGAACGTTCCGACCAATTTCTGGAACGTTTGAAAACCCTGTTAGAACTTCATTCCGATGTGGAAGATCAGGAAGTGTATCAAACGATTTTTACTATGAAAGAACGGTTAAAGACGTATTGGGCATATCTAGGAGAAGTGGAAGAATTGCTTCAAATTCCAGAAGGAAGTGAATCCGATTCCTTTTCGAATCTGATCAGTCCTGCTATGATAGAACGTCTTCGTACGATTTATGAAAAACTCACAAACTTAATAAAAGAACAGGATCAGATGGCAATACAAATAGAACAGTTCCAGCAGAAAGAAGAAAAGAACGAAGTGGTGTTGGAAGAATGGAAACAGCTCACAGAAGAACTGTTTCAACAGAAAGAACAAACAAAACAATTTTTAGCCAGTTTAAAGGAATTACTTGGTTTGGAGGATTCGGCAAAAGAAGAAGAAATTTTTTCTGCGATTGTACAGATAAAAGAAACCTTAACCAAGTATTGGCTTTTTTTAGGAGAAGTAGAAGAATTGTTACAACTGCCAGATGGAAGTGGTGGAGAGCAGCAGATAATCGTAACAGGACCTGCTGTTACGGTACGAGTGACCAATTTTTATGAGAAATTGACAGAAATGGTAAAAGAGCAGACACAGATGGAAAAAACCATTCAAACCTTATTAGAACAAGAGAAAACAACAGCAGAAACCATAAAAGAATGGGAGGGATTGCTGGCAGAAGTCACCAAGCAAAAGCAACAGACGGATCATTTTTTAAAAGAATTAAAAGAGATTTTGGAATTAGAGGAGGATGCAACGGATCAAGAAGTACTTGATTATGTAACAGGGATGAAAGAAAAGTTAAGAGATTCTCTTCAATGGATTCGAGATTTGATGGAGCAACTTGATTTATCGGCATCAGAAGAAGATCAGGAAGCTCTTTTTCTTCGACTAAAAGAGGTGTTCCATCAAACAGAAATTTTGTTTCAGCAGTTGACCGAAGAGATACAAAAGACAGAGGAAGCCCAAGAATACAGTTCTTTTTTGGAAGAGGAAAACCAATCTCTGAAAGTAGAAAATGAATCTTTGAAAGTAGAGAATCAATCTTTGAAAGCAGAACATCAAGAATGGCTTCTTCAGATGGAACAATTGAAAGAGAAACAAAAAGAATTAGAAAGAAAACTTTCTTTTCTAGCTTCTAATAGTAGTTCGAATCAAGAAGCAAGTGAAAGAGAAAACCAACTCTTAAAGGAAAAAGAAGAATGTAAAAAGAACATCGTACTTTTGCAGGAAAGAATAGCAGAATTAGAAAAGCAGTTGTTGATTCAAACAGAAGAGATGACCGTGCTTACTTCAGAAAAAAAGCAAGGATTGGAAATTTTGGTGGAAAAAGAACAACAAATAGAAGAAGGACTTCAGCAAATAGAACAATGGAAGGTGCAACTGATGGAAAAGGATCAGCAGATTCTAGAATTACAAAATCAGTTAGAACAGCAAAAATCAATCAAAGAGTTACTGGAACAGAAGCAGATCAACTATCAGCAGTTGTATTTGATTTTGAATGAGAGAGAACATCAACAAAAAATTTCCCTTATAGAAAAAGAAACCATACAAATTCCAAATTTATTTGAAAAATCGGAGTATCCTCTTCAAGATTCTTCGAATTCAGACCTTTCCAGTCAGGAATTTTCGAAAGAAGATCTTTCGAATCAAGAAACTTCAAATTTCGAATCTTCGAATCAGGAAACGGAAACCTTAGAAGAAGTTTCGCTAAAAACAGAAGAATCTTCTTCGGAATTAGAAGAAGGAACAGAAGTAGAAAAGGAAGAGGAAACAGAAGAGGCAGAAACAAAACAGGAAGAAGAAAAGAAAACCTCTTTCTCTTTTTGGGGATTTCTTCGGGTTTGTTTGTTGATTTTTTTGTTGCTGTTGCTTTTTAGTGGGATATTGTTATTTTTTTCTTGGAAGAAAAAAGGGAAAAATTAAAAAAATTTATTTATTTTTGAATCGTTTCTACTCTAATTTTTTATAAAAAGTGGAAGCGATTTTTTTGTAAAAAATAATTGTGTTTCAAAACAGATAGTTACTAATTTTTTTTGAAATTTTGAAATACAGTGAAACAGTTTTAGGAAAAGAGGGAAAGGAGGTGGTGCCTCTATTAAAAAAGAGAATTCGAAATCAATAGGAAGAAGCGGAAAGAAACAAGTAGAAAACAAAAAAAGGAAGAAAAAAGAAAGGAGAAGGAACCGGGAATGGGTTTCGGAAAAACAGAAGATCCGGAATTTGCTTTTTCTTATTTATAAATTCGAATCGGACAAGAAGAAAGAAAAAAAGAAAAAACAGAAAACCGGTTTCTAAGAAAAGAATGGCATTTTTTACAACAACGATTACAACATTAACAACGGTAGTAACCGCACTTGGAGCAGGGATTGCGGTATGGGGTGTGGTAAATTTACTGGAAGGATACGGAAATGATAATCCAGGTGCGAAATCGCAAGGGATGAAGCAACTGATGGCGGGCGGTGGCATTGTAATTGTGGCACAGACGGTGATTCCACAGCTTACTGGTTTATTTTCGTAATTTATGGGACCAATTATTGATAAAATTACGGAATGGGGAAAGGAAATGCTGCAGGGGTGGGTGCTTGACAACTTAAATACGATGTTTTTAGAGGTCAATGAGAAAGTGGGAACGATTGCTGGAGAAGTTGGACGCACCCCTAGTGCATGGAACGCAGGTATTTTTTCTATGATAGAAAACTTGTCAGAAACGGTGATGATTCCGATTGCAGGGATGATCATTAGTGCTATTTTATGCTATGAACTGATTACTATGGTGATGGAGAAAAATAATTTACATGAAATGGGAATGGAATTTTTCTTTCGTTATCTGGTCAAAGCGTGTGTGGCTGTGTTACTGCTTAGTAAAACATTTGCTATCACAATGGCAGTTTTCGATGTAGGGAATGCGATCGTGGCAAGTGCTGCAGGCGTTATCTCTGGTTCTACCAGCATGGATGTCACAAGTGTGTTGATTACCTTGTTTGAAACCCAACTTTCTACTATGGAAATCGGGGAATTGATTGGATTGGGGATAGAAACCATGCTGGTGAGCCTGTGTATGAAAATCATGTCCGTCCTGATCACCGTCATTCTTTATGGACGGATGATGGAAATTTACCTTTCTGTTTCGGTGGCTCCGATTCCGTTTGCAACTCTTAGCAATCGGGAATGGGGAAGTATTGGGAGCAATTATATCAAAGGACTTTGTGCCTTGGCATTTCAGGGATTTTTTATCATGGTGTGTGTAGGAATTTATTCGGTATTAGTGACCAATATCACAGTAGCAAGTAATTTGCATTTGGCATTGTGGTCAACTGCGGCATACACCATTCTTTTATGTTTTAGTTTATTTAAGACAGGTTCTCTTAGCAAAAGTATTTTTCATGCCCACTAAGATTGGATAAGAAGAGAACAAAATAAAAAGAAGATGGGATAACAATGGGATTCCATAAAACAAGGATTCCATTTTAGTAGAAAGGAGGAAGCAACCGAAAACGAGGTTTGGTTGCAAAAAAGATGGCAATTTCAGTAACAGTGCCAAAGGATTTAAGTGGAATCAAAACCAAAGTAGTAATGAACTTGACGAAACGTCAGTTAATTTGTTTTGGAAGTGCAGGTGTAGTAGGGATACCCTTTTATTTTTTCACAAAAGAAATCTTTGGGGTACAATTTGCTGCATTACTTATGGTAGCACTTATGTTCCCTTTTTTCTTTTTTGCGATGTATGAAAAAAATGGTTTTCCGGCGGAGAAAATGCTCTATTTTATCATAAGACAAAAATTTCTTACGCCTGGGATACGTCCCTATCAATCCGAAAATCTTTATAAGCAGATGGAAGAAAGGGAAACAATAAAAAAGGAGGTAGAGAATCTTGAAAAAAAAGCTGCAGGTAGGAGGAAAGGAAAGTGCAAGCGAACCCATTCCATCCAAAGGAGGGCTTTCTTTTTCGGAAAGAAAACGACTGAATCAACTCAAACGAATTCTTGCAGGAAATGAGAAGAAATCAAAGAAACCAGATACTGCACAGAAGACGATTTCTTTTCAGAAGATGTATCGGAATGGAATCTGTCAAGTGACGTCTACTTATTATACCAAAATGGTGGAGTTTTTTGATAGAAATTATGAACTGTTGGAGATAGAGGATCAGGGGGAAATTTTAGAGGAATATAGTAAGTTGATTAACTATTTTGAACCATCCATTCGATTTTCCCTGTTTCTTTTTAATCGACAGGTCAATGAGCAAAGATGGCTTCCCCAATTTGAGATTCCTTTACAGGGAGATACCTTTGACGAAATTCGTAAGGAATATACCGAAATCCTAAAGAAACAGGCAGCAAAAGGAAAAAATGGGATTTTGAAATCAAAATATTTGATTTTTGGAACAGAGTGTAAGGATTTTCAGGAAGCGAAAGAAAAGTTGAATAGTATTGAAGTGGATGTGATAAAAAATTTTTTCAATCTGGGAACACAGGCAAAACGTTTAAATGGGAAAGAACGTCTGCGGATTTTACATGAATACTTTCATCAGGATACCATGGAGTCCTTTTCTTTTTCTTTTGAGGAACTATCCGAGTCAGGAAAGAGTGTGAAAGATTATATTGCTCCCTCTGGTTTTGATTTTCGCTATCCGAGTCGTTTTAAAGTGGGAAGGATGTATGGAAGTGTTTTTTATCTGGATATGATTGCACCAAGGTTTCATGATGAGTTATTAAAAAAACTTTTGGATATCGATGATAACTTGACCGTGACGATGCATATGCAGACCATTGATCCCGTAAAGGCAATGAAACAATTAAAAAGTGCCTTGACCAATATTCAAAAGATGAAGATTGAGGAGCAGAAAAAGGCGGTGCGTTCTGGTTATGATATGGATATCTTACCTACGGATATTGTGACTTATGAAAAAGATACGTTAGAATTATTGGAAGATTTGAATACGAATAATCAAAAAATGATTCAGATGACGTTCCTTATCACTTGTTATGGCAGGACGAAACGCTTATTGGAAAATTTAATCCAGAGGGTATCTGGAATGATTCAGCAGGCAAATTGTAATTTGCGGTGTATGCAGTATTTACAAGAGCAAGGTTTAATGGCTTCTGCACCAATCGGATGTAATGAAACAGGAATGGAACGTGCACTTACGACAAAGAGTACGGCAATTCTTATTCCATTTTGTACACAAGAATTATTTATGCCTGCACCAGCTCTTTATTATGGATTAAATGCTCTTTCTAATAACATGATTATGGCGGATCGAAAACGATTAAGAACGCCAAATGGTGTGATTCTTGGTACCCCTGGTTCTGGAAAGTCATTTAGTGCGAAAAGAGAAATTCTTTCTTGTTTTTTAATGACAAAGGATGATGTGATTATCTGCGATCCAGAAGGCGAATATTTTGCTCTTGTGGATGCATTACATGGGCAAGTGGTGAAACTTGCTACAAATTCAAAGGATTATCTAAATCCAATGGATATTCAGTTAAGCCATAGAGGAGATAAAGAGGCGTTAAAGCTAAAATCAGATTTTTTGATTACCTTGTGTGATTTGATTGCTGGAGGGAAGAATGGATTGGAAAATGATGAGAAAGGAATGATTGATGAGTGCATCCGTCAGATTTATGATGCCTATTTTGCCAATCCAGTGCCAGAAAATATGCCAATTTTGGAGGATTTATATCAGACTCTTTTAAAACATAAAAATAAAAAAGCAGAACGGATTGCGAACTCTTTGGTGTTATATGTACATGGTTCTCAGAATTATTTTAATCATAGAACGAATGTAGATAGTAAAAATCGGATTCTGTGTTTTGATATTCGGGATTTAGGAAATCAACTGAAGGAGCTGGGTATGTTAATTGTACAGGATGCGGTTTGGAATCGAGTTTCCCAGAATCGGGAACGAAGGATTGCGACCAGATATTATTGTGATGAGATTCATTTGCTTTTAAAAGGGAAACAGACGGCGATTTATTTAGTAGAAATCTGGAAGCGTTTTCGAAAATGGGGCGGGATACCAACTGGATTGACACAAAATGTCAGTGATTTTTTGAAATCGGAGGAAATCGAGGGAATCCTTGGGAACTCCGATTTTGTCTATCTATTGAATCAGAATGCAAAAGATCAGGCGATTCTTACAGAGAAGTTAGGATTGTCAGAAAAGCAACTGGCTTATGTAACCAATTCCGAGCAGGGAAGTGGATTGATTCTTTTTGACCATGTGGTGATTCCATTTGTGGATCAATATCCAGTGGATACCAAAACTTATGCGATTATGAATACCAAGCCAGAAGAAAGTATACAGAAGGAAGAGGTAGATTAGAAAGAAAATAAGAGAAGAGAAAAAGGAAGTTTCATAAGAAGTGGAAGAGGATTGAGATAGAAGCGGCTCGAATCCGATAGGTAGAAAATCGTTCTGCTTTGAAAAAGTTGCTAAATAAAAGCATTTATTACTGTGGAAAGTGGTGTGATAGGGGTTACTGTATTACAAAATAGAAGGTGGTACATTGGAATAGAGTGAAAATTCAACGGTTGTATGCTTGCAAAGGAACGGATAGGGGGGCGGAGAAAGCGATGGGGAGAGGAAAACAACAACGAACGAGATTTATGAGGAATAAAAATGCTTTGGTGAAAAAATGCTTTAAAAAGAGAACAATTGTTTCTCGAAAAGGACAAGAAAAATCATTTCATATCGATCAATCAAGAAAGGTGAGTATGACTTCTGGACAGAATGTCCAGAAGTTAAGGCCGTTTGAATCGTTTGGGTATGGTATCCAGAACATAGAACAAAAAGAACCTTTTCCATATCATACACAGAAAATAAAACAGAAAAAAGATAAAAAACGTTCTGTTCTGAAACAAAAGCAATTCGAGATTCTGAATCAGAATGGAAAGAAAACAGAACAAGTAGAAACTTTTGGACAGAATGTCCAGAAGTTAAAGCCCTCTAAAACATTTGATCAGGAAATGCAAAAGACAGAACAAACGAAAACTTTTGGACAGAATGTCCAGAAGTGGAAGTCGATTGAAACGTTTGATCAGGAAATGAAAAAGGCAGAACAAAGCAAAACTTTTGGACAGAATGTCCAGAAGTGGAAGTCGATTGAAACATTTGCTCAAGAAATGAAAAAGGCAGAACAAAGCAAAACTTTTAGACAAAATATCCAGAAGTCGAAGTTATTCGAAACTTTTAAACAAGAAATTCCAAAGTTAGAACAGGTAAAAATTTTTGTACCTCCTGTTTCGGAACCGGAAAGTGGTATAGAAAAAGTACAAGAAGCGAAAAGCAGTTTTCTGAGTGAAAATAAAAAAGAGAATGAACAGAAAGCAAAATTAAAAAAGAAAAAACGCCATTTACTTCAAGCATTTCAAAAAGAAAACAACTTGATTCAAAAAGAAAGAAATTTGAAGAAGAAGGATATTGATAATAAAGAGCAATCTACTTTTTTCCAGGAGCAAAGTACTTTCGCTAAGACAGAAAAAGAGGATCAAACAAAGGAAAGAAAAAATAGAAAAGCGAATGTTTATTTCCAAAATACGTTCCACTTATCGAAGAAAAAGGATCAATATGACAAGAAACAAAAATGGGAACATCCTGATAGGAAAGAGAGGAAAGATATCACATTTGTAAATCATCTTCAAACAAAGGATACTTCTTTTATAGATGATACAAAAGCAGAATTCCAGGATAACAAAAAGTTAGAGAGATTGAAAGACAAAGCGGAAAAAGCTAAAAAACAGACCGAAGAGGCAAGAAAGAAACTTCCAAAGAAGAAAGAGTATTCCTTTGTACGTGTTTTTGATGAAAAGACAGGCAAAGCGAACGATGTATTTACTGTTGTGGAGCAAGAAAAACGGTTTTCACTGAATAATCCAGGAAAGGCATTTATAAAGAAAGCTGGACAGGAATCTGCTGCTATTGCACATCGTAAGATAGCAGAGGTGGAAAAAGAAAATTCTGCAGTAGAGGCTTTGCATAAGACGGAACAGAAAGCAGAGGATGGATATCATTTTGTAAAACGTTCCTATCGAAACAAAAATCAAAGACAACGTAAGAAAGTGAAAAAGCTACAGAAAACACAATGGAAAAAAGAAGGAAATTTTCATTATCAGAAATTTTTAGAAGAAAACCCCAAGATGCAGGAAAAAACCTTAAAAAAACAGTTACAGAAAAGATGGCAGAAACAGCGGATCAAGAAAGCCTATGTAAAAGCAAGAAAAGCAGAACAAACAGGAGAAACGATTGGAAAGGCGAGAAATCTTACAACAATAGTAATACGAAAAAGGAAAGAATGGATCAAAAAACAGATTTCTTTCTTTGCTTTAGCAGGAGTTTTTATCATGTTCTGGATGATAATGATAACATTTGTTTCTTCTTATGGAGAAATTGCTTCCAATGGAATCCATACCATACTGGCAGGAAGTTATCGAAGTATTCCAGGCGAGATCGATGCTGCGGATCTTGCTTTTTCAAAGTTAGAAATGGAGTTGCAAGGTAAAATAAATACAATAGAAATGCAATATCCAGATTATGATGAGTACCATTATACGTTAGATTCCATTGAACACGATCCATGGACTCTTATTTGTTACCTTTCTGCAATCTATATCGAGTTTACGGCAACAGAGGTGCAGGAAGAAGTGGAACGTCTTTTTGAGGAAAGATATGAAATGACTTTGGTACCAGTTCTAGAAACAAGAACGAGAACTGAACTTTATACCGAAACAAGAGTGGTAACGAATGTAGATGGGACAGTCGGAATGGAAACAGATACCTATGAAGTAGAAGTCGAATACGAAGTTTCTATTTTAGAAGTGACATTAACTACAAAAGAGTTGGAGGATATTGTTGCGGAATCGATGAATGAAGAACAAAAAGAAATTTATGCACTTTATCAAGAAACGAATGGATTGATTCAGCAGTTTTATAGCCCTTTGGATTTGGATTGGCATACGGTGATCAGTAGTTATTATGGTTATCGGATTCATCCCATTACAGGAGCAGAACAGTTCCATAAAGGGATCGATCTAGCAGTACCAACAGGCACGATCGTTTATGCATCCATGGATGGGATTGTGACAACTGCTACCTATAGCAGTAGTTATGGGAACTATATTGTAATTGAAAATGAAGAGGGATATGCCACAAAATATGCACATATGGATACCTTACAAGTGTCTGCCGGACAGACCGTAAAACATGGAGAACAAATTGGTACGACAGGAAATACTGGAAACAGTACAGGAAGTCATTTACATTTGGAGTGTTCTTATCAAGGGATATCCTATAATCCGTTGTTTTATTTTGATACAGGAAATGTGTTTTAGAAAAAATCAGAAGGGAGGAATGGAAGTGACAAGGGAACGAATTGAAAAAGAGCTTTCGAAAGTGCAAGAACAGTTAAGTACTTTACAGGAAAAGCAAAAAGAGCTGGAAAAACAGTTACAGATGGCAAAAGATACCGAAAAAATGAAATTTATAGAGAAACACAAAATTTCTTTGGAACAGTTGATTTTGTTAAATCGGGTGAGTGAAGAAGAAATCTTACATTTGTTAAAGAAAAAAGAAAAGGAGGAAGAGGAAAACTCGAAAGAAAGAGAGGAAGAGGTAGGAAGCGATGAAGAAAAGAAACGTATGGAATAAAAATAAAAGAGTGGAACTACTGGTACTATGTACAATTTTAGTTTGTCGGTTTGCCATAATCGGTTTGGAAAATAAGACTTTTGTATGGAATGTTTATGCAGAAGATCCTTTGTTTGAAGAAAGTACAATCGGAGAAAGTAGAATCGAAGAGAATGTGATAGAAGAGTGTGTAATAGATGAAACAACAATAGAAGAACATACAACAGAAGAATACCAAATAGAGGAAGAAAGCAGTTTTGTAAAAGAAATGGACGATTCAGAGGAATCTTCTACGGAGCAGAAAATAGGAAATCATCCAGAAAGTGAAAAAGAGGAAAGTACAGGAAATGAAGTGGAAGATTCAGTAGAAAGGAAAACAAAAGAGGAATCCTATTTAGAAAAGATGGATTTGAATTGCATTTGTGAGAAAGTATGTAAAGGATATGATTTTGACAAAAATTGTGAGAAATGTGCGATGGATTATAAGGATTGTGACTATAAAATGCCAATCGTCGAGATTCAGATTCATCAGCCAGATGGTTGGTATCGAGAAGCCGCAACCGTAACTTTTACTATATCCGATACCGCAAATACAGGTAATTTTGAAATTGATAGCATACAGGCAAAGATCGGACAAAATGGAAATTGGATAGATGTGACAGAGGAAAGGAAATTAAAAATTTCTGAGAATTGTAGTATTTATGTAGTGGTAATCGATCAAAAGGGGAATACCTATGAACAAAATAGGACGGTTTCGTGTTTTGATACGACCAAACCAACTTTGAATGCAGCGATTAGTGGGGGAATCTTAAAGATTCAGGGATATGATAGAGATTCTGGTATCAAGGCAGTTTCTGTGAATGGGTATGAGTTTACGGATTTCACGGATTCTGCCTTAACTATTCGTTTACAACAGTTTGATGCAGGATATGAGTATTTTATGATTACTGCAGTCGATCAAGTGGGGAATTTATCCGAAGTTTATCAAGTAAAAAATCCCTATTATAAAGATCTTGCTGATGCAAATGGAGAAAACTTAGCAGAACAACTTCCAGAAAATGCCAAAGAGACAAAACCAGGAAACGCAGTAGGGACAATTACGGAGTATACCAAAATGGATGCGAATGGAACGACGGTGTTACCGTTATCAAAAGAGCAGGAAAAGCAAGGAAAGGAATTTTATACCATTCATACGGCATCGGAGAATGTATTTTATTTGGTGATTGATTATGAAGAAGAGGAGGAGAAGGTATATTTTTTGACAGAGATTACCGAAAATGATTTATTGAATGTCACTTCCGACCGAAGTGAAACGCTTCCTCAAAATTCCGCTGCCTTCGCATCTGCCATTCCAACCGAACATGTTATATTACAAGATTCCAACCCTCTGCCAGAAGAAACCAAACAAGTAGAAGAACCAAGAAAAGAAAGCGAAACGATGGAAGAAACCCAAAGTAAGGAAGATGCGGAACAAAAACAAGAGAACGAAACAAAAGAAGGAAAAGAAAAAACGAATGTCAAAATTGCTTATTTTCTGATTGGGATTCTTGTGATAGCTTTTCTAATAGGCACTTTTTATTTTAAGGAAAAATATAAGAAAAAAGAGGATTTTATAGAAGAGGAGGATGAAGAAGAGCTTGGAGAATATGAAAAGGAAGAAGAATCCGAAAACAATGCAGAGGAGGATTTTTTTGAGGAAAGGGAGGAGAGAGAATAAAACATGGACTTAGTGATTACAGAAAAGTTTCAAGTGGCACAGGTCATTGCTCGTGTGCTAGGAGCCAATCAGAAAGAAGAGGGGTATCTGATAGGTGGAGGATATTTAGTATCTTGGTGTGTGGGGCATTTAGTAAGTTTGGCACCACCAGAAGCCTATTCCGATACCTGGAAAAAGTGGAATTATGAAAGTTTGCCTATTTTACCAGAACAATGGAAGTATGAAGTAAGAAAGGAAACGGAAACACAGTATCATGTATTAAAAAGATTGCTGCAGGAAGAAAAAGTAGAACGTGTGATAGCTGCAACGGATGCTGGTCGAGAAGGAGAGTTGATTTTTCGTTTGGTTTATCAGCAAGCAGGATGCAAAAAGCCAATCAAGCGACTTTGGATTTCTTCTATGGAGGAACGTGCGATCCGTGAGGGTTTTGCGAACTTAAAGGAAGGGAGTGCATATGAATTTCTCTATCAGTCTGCACTTTGTAGACAGAGAGCCGATTGGTTAGTAGGACTGAATGGGACAAGATTGTTTACTGCTTTATATGGTGGCAAGGTATTAAAAGTAGGTAGAGTACAGACCCCTACTCTTGCCATGTTGGTGGAGAGGGAAGAAAAGATTCGAAATTTTCAGAAAGAAAGCTATTATTTGGTACAAATTCAAATGGGTGGGATGATTGCAATTAGTAAACGTATAGATAAGAAAGAGAAAGCAGAGGAAATCGCAGAAATTTGTCAAAATGGGCAGGCAGTTGTGGTGTCGATGGAAAAAGAAGAAAAAGCGATTGTACCACCGAAACTGTATGATTTGACGACACTCCAAAGGGATGCAAACCGTATCTTTGGTTTTACGGCAAAGCAGACATTAGAATATACACAAAGTCTGTATGAGAAAAAACTGGTGACTTATCCAAGAACGGACAGTCAATATTTGTCCGATGATATGGAGCAGACAACGAAGGATGTGATCAAAGTAATCAACCAGTTGGATTTCTGGAAGGAAATCCGTCCGTTTCATCTAGAGATTAAAAAAGTGCTGAATCGTAAAAAAGTAACCGATCATCATGCGATTATCCCTACCGTAGAAATGGCAAGTGCAGATCTTGCAGTTGTACCAAAAGTAGAATATAAAATCTTATTCTTATTAGCAAACCGACTTTTATGTGCTACTGGAGCGAACCATTTTTATGAAACGATTTCAGTCAAATTTTCTTGTAATGGATATGAATTTTCTGTTTCTGAAAAAAGGGTGATACAGAATGGTTGGAAAAGTTTTGAGGATACCTTCAAGCAGTCTTTTTCGATTAGGGAAGATACAAAAGAGAAAGGGAGCATGGAAGAAAAGAAGTTGCCAGAACTTTCAAAAGGGCAGATATTCGATTCGGTACAGACCACCATTCGTGAGGGTTTCACTTCTCCTCCCAAGCATTTTACGGAAGATTCCCTGCTTTCGATGATGGAACGTGCTGGTTCAGGGGATATGGGCGACGACGTGGAGAGAAAAGGCTTAGGTACGCCTGCGACAAGGGCGGACATTATTGAGAAATTAGTAAAGGACGGTTTGGTAAGGCGGGAGAAGAAACAGATGGTACCAACAGAGGACGGCATAAAACTGATTACGGTTCTTCCTGACGTGGTAAAATCCCCGAAACTAACCGCTGACTGGGAAAATGCCTTGACGCTTGTTGCGAAAGGCGAATATTCTATGCAGGAGTTTATGGACGGGATCGAGGATATGGTAAAAGAGCTTGTCCAGACTTACCACAGCGTCAGTGATGAACAGAAAATCATGTTTGGAAGCGACGAACGGGAGATTTTCGGAAAATGCCCGAAATGCGGCGGAGATGTAGTAAAAGGGAAATTCGGTGCTTACTGCAAAAACAAATGCGGCATGAATGTATCACGGGTAATGGGTACAGTGCTGACCGACAGCCAGATCAAGAGTATGCTGGAGGGGAAAAAGACCCTCGTTAAAGGCTTGAAAGGGAAGAAAGGCAGCTATGATGCGTACCTTATCCCAGAGGGCGTGGAGGACTATTCCTATACCAAAGACGGGAAGGAAGTCAAAGGCTTGCAGTATAAGGTAAAGCTGGAATTTCCCAAAAAGAAAAAATAGAGAGAAACAAGGGAAAGAAGATCTTTAATGATGCCGTATGGCAGGATTTGAAAAGATGGATTATAAGGAATCTAAAAAGGTTATCGGAAATTTTGCCATCGAACCATTACCAGAACTTTTCGCAAAGAAGGATCGTCGAAAGAGCAAAAATGGTGTTATACTTTCCTTTGCACTTTCGAATTCATATTAGAAAAAAGGGCTGATTTCTGAAATTTTAGAGAAAATGATCCCCTGATTGTTCAATGAAGAGAACATGGACTTTATGAACTGTGAATATTTTAAATTCAATCAGGCTTCTTGTAATTTACAGAAAAAATTTGAATTTGAGTATTACGGCACACATATGGTACATCAATCGAATCAGGAGTAGAATGGAATGGTTACATAACACGAGAGCATGTAGGAATTAGCCTATATGCTCTATTTTTTTATGAAACAGAGGATGATAAAAAAGAAAGTAAGATAAGAGAAAAATGATTTGAAAAAAGAGAGGAATGGAGGAAAGTGGTTTTTATGAGGAAGGAGGTTTTCCATGGCGATACAAGGGGTATCAAAAAAATATTATGAGATTTCTCTTCTTGCAAAAGAAACAGCAAAACAAGTGACAAAGAATCAAGAGGAATGGACACGTTATCTGACTACAGCAGCAAGGCTTTATAAATATCCTTTTGAGGATCAACTTCTCATCTATGCACAAAGACCAGATGCACAAGCCTGTGCAACCATGAAACTATGGAATGAACAGATGTTTTGTTGGGTCAATCGTGGTGCAAAGGGAATTGCACTTTTGGATAGGGAGAGTGATCCACCCAGATTGAAGTATGTATTTGAGCAATTTGGGAAACAGAGGACGCCAGATAAGACAAAAAGCAAACAAGATCAAGAAGCATCTGTAATCGAAAAAAATACAGAAAAAGAACTTGACAATTTATCTGAATTACATTATTATGCTTTAAAGCGTGAAAGTGAAAAAGAAGTGCAGGTGGATAGAAGAATTCAGAAAGAGAGGGAAAATCCCATTCCTTTTATTGAAACGGAGGAGAGAGTAGATGATATTGACTTACGAGAAGAACGGGGATTATCTAATCCCGAATCTATTAGCAGACAACGAGCCAGAGGAACCATTGACCAAGTACGGACGGATGAGAAAGTATTTTCTAATGGAACACAGAAGAGGGATTTACAGTGGGATGTTACTGACAGGAGAATTGAATACACATTGTCTTCAGATTCAGAAACAGGCAGAACAGCGGATGGATTTTCTAATCGAGCAGATGACGAAAACCGAAGGAGTGGACGAGAAACTGAAAGAGACCGATCCCATGAAATGGGTAAGGATGAGGAACAATATACAACACGCAGCAGAGGAAATCGTCCAAACGGAACTGATTTACAGATAAGGAGGGAGTTTCCACAAAAAACAGAACCACCCAAGTCGGATCGGAGAAGAAATTCTTTCTCCGACTCTTTTTTTGATCCGTTTCACTTATCGGAGGAACAAAGAAAGCTTTCGAAAGAGATTCTATGTTTAGATGCCTTTCGAATTCATAAAAGAACCGAGATAGCGGGTTATTTTGCAATGGAGCAAGATCCCAGATTACAAATGGAATATTTGAAACATTCTTTTCCCATGGAAAAAGAGATAGAACTTTCTATCAGGGAGAATCCAGTTGGTTATTGTGCAGAGGAGGATGGTCTTACCATCTGGAAGGGAAACGATGCGATTTCGAACGTGAAAATGAAACTATCATGGGAAGAGACGTATTTCTTTGTGAATTCCTATCTGGAAGAAGGGCGTTATTTGCTTTCAGAAGAAAAAGCAGAACGAATCGATCGGGAGGGAAGGTACCATCAGTTGGAACTGTTTTCTATGTTTCCAGAACAGGTGGAGCATCTTACTGTGGAGCAAACACAAACCAATCTGCAAACGAATCAGAGGAAAGCGGTCAATTTTCGTATCACAGAGGATACATTGGGAATTGGAAGTGCAAAAGAAAAAGTGAAAAGAAATCTTGAAGCAATCAAAACCCTAAAGAAAATCGAGGAAGCACATCGGATTGCCACACCAGAGGAACAACAGATTTTAGCACAATATGTTGGTTGGGGTGGTTTAGCAGAGGCATTTGAGGAAAGTAAACCGACATGGGCAAAAGAGTATCAGGAATTAAAAGCGTGCTTATCAGATACCGAGTATACTTCTGCAAGAGAAAGTACGTTAAATGCACACTACACCAGTCCAGTGATTATCCGCAGTATTTATGAAGCCTTAGAAAAGATGGGATTTGAAAAAGGAAACTTGTTGGAACCTGCAATGGGGATTGGAAACTTTTTCGGGATGCTGCCAGAGAAGATGCAAGGAAGTCGGCTTTATGGAGTAGAATTGGATTCGATTACCGGAAGGATTGCGAAACAACTTTATCCAGAAGCAAGGATTCAAATCCGTGGTTTTGAAAAGACTCACTATCCCAATGATTTTTTTGATGTGGCAGTGGGGAATGTACCATTTGGTTCTTATCGAGTGGCGGATAAACCATATGAAAAAAACAACTTCCTGATCCATGATTATTTTTTTGCAAAGACATTGGACAAAGTACGTCCAGGTGGAGTGATTGCTTTTCTGACCAGTAAAGGAACCATGGATAAGAAAAATCCAGAGGTTAGAATGTATCTGGCACAGAGAGCAGAGCTTCTTGGGGCAGTTCGATTACCCAATACCGCTTTTAAAGAAAATGCAGGAACAGAAGTCACTTCCGATCTCCTATTTTTGAAAAAACGAGATCGAATTGTAGAAGAGGAGCCAGATTGGGTGCATCTATCAGAAGGGGAAAATGGAGTGAAGATGAACCACTATTTTGTCACGCATCCAGAAATGATTGTGGGAAAAATGGAACTGGTAAGTGGACCTTATGGGATAGAAAGCACTTGCCAACCAGATCGGTCAAGACCTTTTATAGAACAATTAAGAGAAGCCATTCTTCGAATTGATGGGAAAATTGAAGCAGTCGAGCTGGATGAATGGACAGAAGAAGAAGAGTGTTCCGATCGGATTCTTCCAGCAGAACCAGATGGAAAGAATTATAGTTATCATTTGGTGGGGAATCAGGTCTATTACCGTGAAAATTCCAGAATGAGGTTGGTAGAAGAAAAGGATTCGATTTTAGAACGAATCAAAGGGATGATGGAGCTAAGGAATTGTACACAGGAATTGATTCAGATGCAGTTAGAAGAAGTTCCAGATTTGGTGATTCAAGAAAAACGGGCAGAATTAAATCGTTTGTATGATACGTTTTCGAAAGCCTATGGTTTCATCCATGCAAGAACCAATAAAAGAGCATTTTCTCAAGATAGCAGTTATTGTCTGCTATGTTCCCTTGAAAAGATGGATGAAGAGGGGAAGTTTCAGGGCAAGGCAGATATGTTTTTCAAACGAACGATTAAAAAACCAGAGGTAGTGACCAGTGTGGATACGGCAAGTGAGGCACTGGCAATCTCCTTGTCAGAAAAAGCAAAAGTGGATCTTGCCTATTTGCAACAGTTGACAGGAAAAAGCATCGATCAGGTAAAAGAGGAACTAAAAGGGATTATTTTTCAAAATCCAGTCACCAATCAGTGGGAAACTGCAGACGAATACCTTAGTGGAAATGTTCGAGAAAAATTGGAAATTGCAAAGGAATTTGCGAAAAATCATCCAGAGTATGCCGTTCAGGTACAGGCATTAACACAGGTACAACCAAAGGAATTGGATGTTTCGGAAATAGAGGTTCGGATTGGTGCTACATGGGTACCACCAAATTATATCGAAGCATTTATGCGTGATCGATTGAAAACGCCACCTTATTTCTTGGAACAAAATCAGATTGGAATTCAATTTTCGAGTGTGACAGGACAATGGAAAGTAAAAGGAAAATTATTGGATCAGGAAAATACCCTTGTCCATATGACTTATGGGACAAGTCGCAGAAACGCTTATCAGATTTTAGAGGATTCTTTGAATTTGAGGGATAGTCGGATTTATGATGTGTGCGAGGAAGAGGGAAAAGAAAAGCGGGTATTGAATAAAAAGGAAACCATGCTTGTGGTACAAAAGCAGGAAAAGTTGAGAGAAGCCTTTCAAGACTGGATCTTTCAGGATGCAGAGCGAAGACAGGATTTAGTAACAATCTATAATACAAAGTTTAATGCGATCCGGCCACGAGAGTACCATGGTGCACATCTAACATTTCCTGGTATGACACCAGATATCGAATTACGATCGCATCAGAAAAATGCAGTGGCACATATCTTGTATGGAGGAAATACGCTGCTGGCTCATTGTGTAGGAGCTGGAAAGACGTTTGAAATGATAGCAGCAGCGATGGAGAGTAAACGATTAGGATTGTGTCAGAAGAGCTTATTTGTGGTACCCAATCATTTGATAGAACAGTGGGCAAGTGATTTTTTACGGTTATATCCTGGTGCAAATCTGCTTGCAGCAACAAAAAAGGATTTTGAACCAATCAATCGAAAAAAATTTTGTTCTAGGATAGCAACGGGAGAGTATGATGCTGTGATTATCGGACATTCGCAATTTGAAAAAATCCCGCTTTCACAAAAACGGCAGGAAGCCATGATTCATCGCCAGATCGATGAGATTGTACTTGCGATTACGCAAGCGAAAGCAGAGAAAGAAGAACATTATACCATAAAACAGATGGAGAAGATGAAAAAATCTCTGTCGGCAAAGTTAGAAAAATTACAAAATAATACAAAGAAAGATCAGGTAGTAACCTTTGAACAATTAGGAGTGGATCGTCTTTTTGTGGATGAGAGTCATTTTTATAAAAATTTGTTTTTTTACACAAAAATGCGGAATGTGGCAGGCATTGCACAGACCGAAGCACAGAAATCTTCCGATTTATTTGCCAAGTGTCAGTATTTGGATGAGTGGACAGGTGGGAAAGGAGTGATTTTTGCAACGGGAACCCCCATTTCAAATAGCATGACAGAACTTTATACCAATATGTGTTATTTACAGCATCGTACCTTGCAAAAGTTGGGATTAGGACAGTTTGATAGCTGGGCTTCCTCTTTTGGAGAAACACAAACAGCGATTGAACTTGCTCCAGAAGGAAGTGGCTATCGAGCAAAAACAAGGTTTGCGAAATTTTTTAATTTACCAGAGTTGATGGCACTTTTTAAAGAGGTTGCTGATATACAGACACCCGATCAATTAAAGCTACCAGTTCCAGAAGTAGAATATGAAACGGTAGTATTAAAACCAAGTGCCTATCAACAGGAGATGATTTTTTCTTTGGCAGAACGGGCAGAAGCAGTGCGAGATCAAAGAGTGGATGTAACAATGGACAATATGCTTCGCATTACGAATGATGGAAGGAAACTGGCATTAGATCAACGCTTGCTGAATGAAATACTTCCAGATGATGAAAATTCGAAGACGAGTCGTTGTGTAGAGAAGGCATTTGAGATATGGGAGCAAACAAAGAAACAAAAATCCACACAACTGATTTTTTGCGATTTATCGACCCCCAAAGGAAATGGGATTTTTAGTGTGTATGAGGATATCAAAAAGAAACTGATAGAGAGAGGTGTGCCAGGAAAAGAAATTGAATTTATTCATGATGCGAATACAGAAGCAAAGAAAGCGGAGCTGTTCGGAAAAGTAAGAAACGGACAGGTTCGTTTTTTATTGGGTTCCACACAGAAGATGGGGGCTGGAACTAATGTGCAGGATAGACTGATTGCACTTCACCATCTCGATGTGCCATGGCGTCCGTCCGATATTGAGCAACGGGAAGGGCGGATTTTAAGACAGGGGAATTGTAATCGCAAGGTGAAGATCTTTCGATATGTGACAGAAGGAACATTTGACTCGTACAGTTGGCAACTTATTGAAAATAAACAGAAATTTATTGGGCAGGTTATGACCTCCAAATCTCCCGTTCGTAGTTGTGAAGATGTGGATGAAGCAGCATTAAGCTATGCAGAAGTCAAAGCTTTAGCAACGGGAAATCCCTATATCCGAGAGAAGATGGATCTGGATATTCAAGTATCGAAATTGAAATTGATGAAGGCAAACTATATCAGTCAAAAATATCGGTTAGAGGATCAGATTATGAAATATTATCCAAAGCAGATCGCTTTATGGAAAGAACGAATCAGTGGTTTTCAGGTAGATCTTCAAACAAAAAAAGCAAATTTTCCAATAGAGAAAGAAGCATTCTTGATAAAATTGGGGGATCAGTTTTATACAGAGAAAAGAGAAGCAGGGATGGCATTGATTGAGAGGTGTAAGGAACAAAAATGGTCGGATACACCAGTAAAGATTGGAGAGTATGCAGGATTTCAGATGATGGTATCCTTTGATTCCTTTCACCTTCACCATAAGGTGATGATGAAGCTAAAGGGGCAACTAAGTTATTCTTTGGAAATCGGTTCGGATCCATTAGGAAATCTGGTTCGTATGAATCATGCACTGGAGTCGATCACAAAAAAATGTTCTGAGGCACAGAGGGAATTAGAAAACGTGGAGCGTCAATTAGAAACAGCAAAAATAGAGGTAACAAAGCCTTTTGCACAAGAAAAAGAACTTGCAGAGAAATGTGAGCGACTTTCGATTTTAAATACTTTACTGAATCTGGATGAAAAAGGGGAAGAGGAAGCTTGTATAGAGGTAGATTGCTTGGAATCCGATCCAATAGAAGAGGAGATAGTGGAACAAGATCAGAAAAAGTCAGAGCAGATAGAGTTAAATAGCATAGAGTCCAATTCGATAGAAGGGAATCAAATAGAACAAAAAATTGTAGAGTGGGAAGGATTTTGCCATTTAGGTGATAAGAGAATGGATAGGAATGAGCAAAAATTTGGGCAGGAGGAGAAAGTGATAGAGATAGGAAATCCTTATCCCATTGAAAATGCTCGACATCATCAGGAAATAGAAAATGGAAACCCACAAGGATGGAAACTTGTGGCAGGAATACGAGAAGAATCTACAACAGTTCCGATATCATTAAAACAACGGTTGGAGGAAAAGAAGGCACAAATTGGTGATAGAGCAAAAAAGGAGGAAAGAGAGAATAAAAAAGAAAAAGAGAACGAGAAGGGGAAAGGGAAAGAAAGAGAAGGAATCAGATAAAATGAGATAAAAGAAAATAGGATAGAACATCGTACAAAGTTTTGATTGATTCTGTAAAAAATAGAGGATATAATAAAGAGAAAAGGGATATATTTTTTTATCCTTGTGGTAGGATGAAAAAGCTAAGATACGAAAGGGGAAAAGCCAATGGATGAGAAAGCAAAAGATTCGATCATGATAGATACTGAAATAAAGAATGCAATAAAAGCAACGGATAAAGATGCACAATATGACGAAAGTGCAAAACGTCTGTTAGGAAATAAGAGGATACTTGCTCATATATTGCTGAAAACAGTGAAAGAATTTTATGGAATGAATCCAGAGGATGTGATATCTTATATTGAGGGGGATCCTTTTATTTCTACAATTCCAGTAGAACCAGGGCTAACGAATAAGAAGAAACAAGAAGGAAAAAGAGTCATTGGTTTTAATTCCGAGAGTGTAGAGAGTAACGAAGGGATGATCCGATTTGATTTGGTATGTTATGTGCGTATTCCATCAAAGGATGGTACAAAAGAGAAACTTTCACAAATGATCCTTAATGTGGAAGCACAGAAGAATACTCCTGCAACTTATAAGTTGGGGAATCGGGCAATTTTTTATGTAAGTCGCCTAATTTCTTCGCAAAAAGAAAGGGATTTTGTTAATACAAATTATGATGAAATCAAACGTGTTATATCGATTTGGATTTGTATGAATATGAAAGAAAATGCGTTGGAATATGTACATTTAACAGGAGATAAGTTGTTAGGTTCTTATGATTGGATTGCTGGAATAGACTTATGGAATTTAGTTTTTATCGGTTTATCACAGGAATTGCCAGAACAGAAGAAAATATATGAGTTACATCGTTTGTTAGGTGCATTGTTATCAAAAGAACTTTCAGAACAGGAAAAGTTAGAGATTCTTGAAAAAGAGTATGAGATTCCATTAGAGGAGAAAATAAGGAAGGATGTGCATGAGATGTGTAATTTAAGTCAAGGAATAAAAGAAGACGGGATTGCCATAGGAGAAGCAAAATTGATGCGTAATATGTATAAAAAAGGGTATTCCTTGGAACAGATTGCAGAAGTAGCAGAGAAAAGTATGGAAGAAGTAAAAGGGGTTATTGAGAGCAAGGAACCTGTTATGGTATAACAAGAAAAACAAAAGTATAGAAAAACAAGAAGCAGGAAATCGGGAGAAAGGATTTGCTGCTTTTTTATTTTGGAGGAAAAGAGCAGATTCGAAAGGAAGTCTTTTTTCTATTTTTGTCAGGGAATAAAGAAAAGAGAATAAAATATGGTGAGTGAAAAAATAGGATATAAGAAAGAAAAAGAGGGTACCAATATCCATTTAGAGATAGGGGATAAACAAAAGAGTATATTTGCAAAAGAGGAGAAGAAACAACCTTTCTATCCGTTACAAGAGGAGGTTTTTAAGAGGGAAAGACAGGTGAAAAAGCAGAAGTTAAAGAGTATTTTTAGTATTCGTATGTTCGATGAGGAACGATGTTATGAAAATACAAGCGGACTTGATGTAGAGGAATTGTGTCGAGCTTATGCAGCGTGTAATCGACCATTTGTGGAAATGGAGTCGTATGGAGAACGAATAGAAATTGCAGAATTTGCCTATTTACAGCAGGGAGAAAAGCTGTTATTTTCGGTGGAATTTGATGCAGATAAGGATGAAATCGTGTTATCGGATGGGGAGCATTTTGAACATAGAGGGTTGATAGAAACCTTGTTTGGTCAGTTGGGAGAAAAGGAAATGAAAGTGACATTAACTGGGATAGCATTACGAAGTCAGAAGGAGGATGAGGTTGGACTAAAAGGAACAGAAGTAGGAAGAGGTGGATATGAGAAAGGAAAAAAAGAATATGGTGAGCGAATATCGTTAAAGGAACGTCTTGTTCGGAAAAAGGAAAAGATGGCAGGAAAGGAACAGGAATATAAGGATCATATAAAGAAAAAGGAACAAATAGAATGGTAAAAGGTGATTTGTCCCCTTCTTAGAAGGAAGGGGATATGGATAGTTTTTAGTATTCATAGATTTTTAGGTTTTGATAGGTGTTGGAATTATGATTTGAAATGATTCTGTCATGGCGTAGGATAAGGTTTTTCATAAGGATTTCATCTGATTTAACCATATTTCTATTTATTTAGGAATCGGATTTGTAGGTTGATGGTTGGTAGTGTCAATCGGATGGATTTCTATGTTATCTGCTTTTGTAATGGTAAGTTTGCCATCTTCACATGTTACAAGGATAGGGGTTCCAATCTCAAAGTTACAATCTTTTAACCATTGTCCTTTTAACAGGATGGTTGGGGTAGCTTTGTAATGACTTCCGCTTTGTTCATAAACTTTCATATTGCGATATTTTTTGAATGACATAGTAGAGTTCTCCTTTCCACTTAAGTGTGCTTTAACATATTATAATATGCGATAATGAAATTATAACCTTGTTTTTATTTTCTGTCAATATGGATTGGCATATTTTTAATTTCTATTACATATTTTTATTCTTTTTCTATTATTTAATGGAAAGGATAAAATACTATTTGACAGCAAACGATAATTTATCTATAATGATACAAATAGAATGAAAGGAAACGAGGAATTATGATTGTATTTTATAAGTTATGGGATAAGATGAACCGGATGGGGATTCGGAAAAAGGATTTAAAAGATAAAAAAATAATTAGTGCTGCTACGATCAATAAGATGAAAAATAATGAAATTGTCACAACAGAAAGTATTGATAAACTTTGTGATTATCTTCAATGTCAACCAGAAGAAATTATAGAGTTTATTCCAAGTTCATCAAAAAAGAACTCTTCTAATGCAGAAGAATCCATAGAAATAGAATAGGAAACAAAATAATATTTAAATCAATTTTCTTTTTCTTCTTTATTTCATTAATAGAACAGAATTCCCATATTATATTTAGAAATGAAAGAAATTTAAAAAATTTATCAAACTGCATGAGGGAAATATTTCGTCTGGAAAGGTCGGACAGGTTTTAGTAGTGGTGTCTTACAAGTATAATTTGGAAAAAGTGAGAGGTATTTCGATTTTATTTTTGTGATGGTATCCTATAGGAAGGAATCTATAGGAACTATGAATTTCAGAGATTTTGATAAGAGCAATAAGATTGTCGAATAGAAAATAAATATTAAGAGTGGTGAAGAAAATGGCGTTCGAAAAAATTGTCGAACGCCATTTTTTTTCGCAGATTGTTATAATCTGCGAAACTTCTTATAGGTAAAAAAATATTTTTTATTACGATTTTTGTAAAAAAATATTATCTATCTAGGAGTAATTATATCTGTGAAGAGAGGAATTGTCAATAAAATATAAAAAAATTATAAAGAAATTCTATTAAAATGTTATCGAAATTTTATAAATTTATTCTATTATGGGTCAAAAAAGTGGTCAGGAGGAGAAATCATGTCAAGACGTGGTGAAAATATTCGAAAAAGGAAAGATGGACGTTGGGAAGGTAGATATTATGAGTTTGAGGGAAAATCTGGAAAAAATAAAGTACATTCTGTCTATGCGAAAAGTTATGGAGAAGTAAAAGAAAAGCTGATTGCTGCAAAGGCATCTGCAGAGTGTAGAAGGAAAGATTTTATTAGAGAAAAAAGCTCTCATTTGGAAGAAAAATGTGATTTGGATGAGTTATCGGATACAGAAGTTTCCTTTCATGTTGTAGCAGAAGAGTGGTTGATTCAGATAGAACAGACAAAAAAGTATGCAACTTATATAAAATATCATTTTATTTATAAAAAATATATACAAGAAAAATTAAAGGAATGTTCTTTATCCAAATTAGAAGAAGGTATTTTTGCAGAAATATTTCAGAGTAATGAAAAAGAAATCCTATCTGATAGTTTAAAAAAGAGTATTTCTTGTGTTATAAATCAAATTTTTGCTTATGCAGCTTCTCATTATCAGATGAAATTGCTTCAGTATTCTTATCAGAAACCAAAAACAGAGAAAAAATTGGTGGAAGTCCTCAATCAGATGGAACAAACGAAGTTACTCCAATATTTATATAAAGAAATGGATATTTATAAGGCGGGAATTGTCCTTTGTCTTTCTACTGGCTTGCGTTTAGGTGAGATTTGTGCTTTAAAATGGGAAGATATCGATCGAAAAGGAAAGGTCTTATATGTGAATACAACGGTACAACGAATTGGGGTAGAAGGATATGATACAAAAACGATACTTTTGGAAGGAAAACCAAAAAGTATTTTTTCGAAACGAGAAATTCCCTTATCCGATGAAATGATAAATTTATTATTTTCTTATGGGAATTGTACCACAAAGTATGTGATGAATGAGGATAAACCAATGGAGCCAAGAACCTATCAAAATAAATTTCAAAAATATTTACAAATGGCAGGAATTAAAAAGAAAAATTTTCATATTCTTCGGCATACTTTTGCAACGAATTGTATCAATAGTGGGATGGATATGAAAAGTATTAGTGAGATATTAGGACATTCGGATATTAAAACTACGTTAAACTGTTATATGCATCCAACCATAGAAATGAAACGCCAACAAATGAATTCTTTATCTGTTATTTATGGTCAATATGTGGGTCAGACTGATTGATAAATGTTGAATTTACTGCATAAAGAGGTATCATTTCGCAGATTATAACAATCTGCGAAACAGATAGTGGGTATTCTTTATTGTAATTATAGATGAAATGTGAAGATTTTTGTTATGTAAAATAAATCTTGTATAGAAATGGAAAAAATAGGTAAGTTTATTTATAGGGGAGGGGAGGTATAAAGTCAAACATAGAACGGGAAAGGTTAAGAAGAACTTTTGGCGAATTTATTAGATAAGGAGAGAAGGATTATGACAAGAAAGAAAAGTAAGAAAAAGAAGCAGATAATAGCATTGTTATTAACAGCTTTATTGATATTTCAGAATATTGAAATAGGAGTAGCGAATATTGCAGATGGAGATGGTTCTATAGACACGATTGTTGAAAAAGTGGAGGAATCAGAGATTGTAGAAACAGAAGAATCGGATATGGAAGGGGTGAATGAAACAGATGATTTTAGTGGGATAGATAGAGTTGAAAAGCAAGAGGAATTACAAGAAACATCCACGAATGAAATGGAAATTTTGCTGGATGAAAGTATAGAGATGCAAAAGAAAGATATAATAGTACAAGCTGATTTAAATGGAGAAGTGATTTCTGGAAGCTGTGGAGAAAGTGTGACTTATGTATTGAATGATGAAGGAATTTTAACGATTAGTGGTAATGGGGATATGAAAGATTGGCCCTATAAGTGGAGGCATCCTTGGTATAATTATTACGCTGATATTAAGAAAATTGTAATAAAAAATGGTGTAACCAGTATAGGGAATTATGAATTTTTTAGATGTAGTAGTTTGAGCAGTG
>CAJUEI010000001.1:0-21095 GCA_910585255.1 uncultured Lachnospiraceae bacterium | reverse complement strand
GAGCAGTGTGGAGATACCAAGCGGTGTAACCAGTATAGGGGATAGTGCATTTTATCATTGTAGTAGTTTGAGCAGTGTGAAGATACCAAGTGGTGTAACCAGTATAGAGGAGTGGTCATTTAGTGATTGCCATAGTTTGAGCAGTGTGGAGATACCAAGTAGTGTAACCAGTATAGGGATGAGGGCATTTAATGATTGTTATAAATTATCAAAGATAAGTATTTTAAATCCAGATTGTGTTATTAATGATATTGATGATGGTATTGGGAGAACTATTTCAAGAGATACTGTAATATATGGTTATGATAATTCCACAGCTCAATCTTATGCAAAAAAGTATAATAGAAAATTTATCTCTCTTGGTACTGCACCTGAAATACCAGATGATGACAATCTTATTTCAGATTTTAAAATTGATATTTTTAAAACAGGAGCATTAAATAATACAGTAACAATTTTCGGTACTTTGATCCTTTCAGATAAGGCAGAAGTTTCATCTGATATTCTTCAAAAAGAAGTTGCTAACATTATATGGACAAGTAGTGATTCTAGTATCGTAGAGGTTACAGGTTGTATAGGTGATAATTCGGTGGATAATCGTTCAGCAGCGTTAATGATTTCTATTATGTCTAAAAAGAAAGGAACGGTAACAATTACAGGAACAACATCAAATGGTTTGACAGCAAGTTGCAGTGTAACTATATCTGATTTGGGAGAGGATGATAAGGGAGAGGATGATAATGAAATTGATTACAGTTTTCATAATATTCAAGTATATTCATCATTTCCAAATTGTATGATTGGAGTAGAGCAAACGTGTGCAATTCTTCCAGTTATGGCAAAGGATGATGATATAATAAAAAATGAAAAAGGTTGGAACTTTAAAGTAGAAAATAACAATATTGCTGAGATTCAAGAATATATCAATACAGATTTTGGTACGGCTACACGTGTTGTAGGAAAATCAGCTGGAACTACCAAATTACATATTACTCATATTCCTACTGGAAAGACAATAGATGTACCAATTTTTGTGAATGAAAATACAATAGTATACAATCTTTCAGATGTTATAGCATTAGGAGAGAAAAAGGGTGTGAGGAATTCAGGGATATATACAACAAATTATATCGCATCAGCTAGAAAAAATGGTGGGTATGATATTTCATTTGATGCGTATAATGGCTGTTCACTGGAAGGTGCTGTAGAAATATATAATTCTGAGAATCAATTAATTAAGGTAAGAAAGATTGACAAATTTGACCGATATCAAACGGGTGTTGAAGAAGTTTTTAAGGATGGTTGGAATCTTGTATGCTCCTATGTTGATGGTACAATTGACAGTTATACAAATAGTTTATATACAAAGCATACACATATTGATGAATTTTTTGTTCCAGAAGGCGGATATATTATTATTACAAATAATATGATAGATTCCTTATCTGTAAATATTTTTAATACAATAGATATTGCATTTTGGATGTATGCAACAGTAAAAGACATTACTGCTGAACCAACGGAAGAAGTTAAGGATGATACCAAATTAAAAATACGTGAAGAAGTGATTAGCAGGATTATTGGAAGTGGTGAATATAAAGATGCCGCTACGAAATTTCAAAAAAAATTGGCAGACTCCATTAGCGAAAAGATTTCTATTGATACAATAACGTCATTCACAATGAATTTATTGAATGAATCAGAGGTATTTTTTTCAGATTTAGATATTAATTTGCTAGATGAATTTATCAAAGCAATGAAGTCTACAGGAATAAGTATAGCAAAAGATATATTTAAAGATTATTCAGGACCATCAGGCAAAGTTTTAGATATGATATTCCAATCTAATGCATATTTAAATCGGATAATGCAGGTTGTTGATATTATTAGAACATCAAACAGTAAAGGTGTGCGAATAGATGTTAGTGCCGAAAATAAACTTATATCAAACGATATTATTGTAGAAAATTCGGATGGATCGAAATTTACAAATACAGATCTTATTGTAGTGGATATCACAGAAGAAGAAACATCAACATATATAATATATCTTAATAGTGTTTCACAGGTTAAAATATATAATATTAGTCTTTACCAAGACAATATTATTATACAGCCAGAGAATAAAATAAGGTTAAAAGTGCCGTTGCCAGCTACATACAATAAGGATAAATGTATTATTTATCGTGTAGAGGAAGATAATTCACTAACAGATATGAATGCAATATATTCTGACGGTTATTTGGTATTTGAAACAGATCATTTAAGTAATTATATCCTATATGAAAAATTTTCTTATTCTGTAACATTTGATGGAAACGGTGCCTCATCTGGCAGCATGATTTCTTTAAATGATTGTTTGAAAGATATCCAGTATGTCCTTCCAACAAATAATTATACAAGAAATAATTATAAATTTAATGGATGGAATACATCCCAAGATGGTACAGGTATCTCTTTTGCAAATGGTTGTACAATAAGTAACCTTGCAGAAATAAATGATGAAAATATTGTTTTATATGCACAATGGACAAAAAGTTCCAATAATTCTGGAAATATAGATAAGACAGAAAATGATACAGAAGCTGATAAAAAAAGTTCAGAGGATGATTTTGATTCTAATAGTAAAATTATAAACACAATTATTCAACCAGTTGGTAAGTGGATAAAAGATAGTATTGGTTGGTGGTACAAAAATGCAGATGGCAGCTATCCTGCTAACAGATGGCAGTTTATCAATAACAAATGGTATTTCTTTAATAAGGCAGGTTATATGGTAACCGGATGGATTTTAAGCAATAATAAATGGTACTATTTAGATACAGATGGTGCTATGCTAGAAGATAGCTGGGTATTTTATAAAAATCATTGGTATTTCTTAAAAGGTGGTAACGGTGATATGGCAACTGGTTGGATTTTATGGAAGAATCAGTGGTATTATCTAAATGCAGATGGTTCTATGAAAACGGGATGGTTATTGGATAAGGATATTTGGTATTATTTAAACGAAAATGGTGATATGGCAGTAAATTGTACTACACCAGATGGATATAGAGTAGGTTCAAATGGAGCATGGCTCAACCAATAGAAAAATTGTATTTTTTAAAATTTTAAAAGGCATAGAGGAATTTTCAAGAGAAATCCCTCCATGCCTTTCTTTTTTGAGACACAAGAAAATTATAAATTTGGATTTTTTATAAAATTAGTTTAAGATGCCATAAGCTATCATCTTTTATAAAAATTTAAGGGAATTTATCTGTTCAAAAATAAGTTGCAATCTATCTTGTCTGGATTATAATAAAATTATATAGTAAATTTTTGAACATGAAAAGATAGACATAAATATAAATACGAATATAGGTTTGGTTATTTTACAAATAATAAATATTTTGTGGTAAAAACTACTGAAAAAAGGAAGAAATAACGGTGCGAGATATTAATGAACTTATTAACATTATAAAAAGAATAAATTTTGATAATAACAATAGAGAAGTATTGTACCTTCAGTCTTGGGTAAATCGAAATCGAAATCTAGCCTATGATTCTGAGCAGATGAAATTGATTAAACTGGTTGATGCTATATTGGAAGTACGTAAAATTACAGATGATAAGCGTATAGAAATATTGGAATGTTGTGATAATTTTATAAAGGATACTTCAGATAAGATTAGTAAAGCATATGAACTAAACAATATGATTGAGAGTATGAGTTGTGATCATATATTAAAGGAAGAGGAAAGGTATCACCTAAAGGAATGGATAAAGCGCAATAGTGACTCCACCAGAGAATATAAATCTTTAAAATCTCTGTACAAAATAATAAATAAAATTTGGTCTGATGGGATTGTAACTGCAGAGGAGCAAGAACAATTACACTGGCTTCTTGTAGAACATATAAATGATTTGCAATTTGAAACAAAGTTTGAATACTTAAGAAAACAAGTGAAAGCAAAAAAAATATTGGAATTGATTTGATTGAACTTCTGGATAATAAGGATGTAATAGAAAAGATCCATAATTTTGCAGAAATAGAACTAAGAAGAGTATTAGATTCTTATTCTGAAAGTTATGTATCCGATCAAGAAACAATTTTTATCTCTTTGGTTTTGATAGCGATGCTTTATTATGATGGAAACTACTATGAAAATGTCAGAACAACATATAAAAAATTATATGAAAAATATCGTGAGCAGAAAATTGAAGGATTGATTCGAATGATATTAAAACGTTATTGCTCAAAAGAGGAAGAGAAAAACAAGGGATCACGTATTATCAACGTGGCACTATCCAATGCTATAGTGCCAAGTCATTTTCTAAAATCATTTTTTGAATTTATTTATGATATCTATAAATTGAATTTTGAATATACATTATCAGATGATTTATATGAAGATTTTCAGTTTGTGTATGATGGTCTTAGAAGCAATATGTTTTCTAGTGATGATCAAGTGCAGGTGAATGTAACGAAGAAATCCTATAAGCTGATTCAATCAACAAAGCAGCTTATAGTGAACCAGAAATATATGGATGCAGTTATTAAACTTAGCATTATTATTGTTAATTTGATTGATAAGAGAATTTGGGATAAGGAGATACAAATCTTTAATCCTTATTTAAAACAGGGTTTTGAAAAATGGAATGATACCTTAAGAGAAGATAAAGATGTAATAAGATATAGGAGAAAAGCAGAATTTCGATCACAGTGGGAACCAAAGTATATTTTGCAGGATAATCAGATCTATATTGTACCACCAATTCATAGAATAAAAGCACAATATCATTATTGGGATATAAGAGTGGTTGTAGAGAATCATAACCAGGAGATCTATGTAAATAGAGAACCTGATGTTCGAGAAATTATTGGTGGGTATCAGATAAGAATTCATAAGTTTCGTGTAGAGAATCCACTTGGAAACCTTACCTATCGTTTCTTTGTTGGAGAAGAAATCATTTACGATAGTAAAGAAAAACTTTGCAGAACAGTTATCGTTTTTGATCAAGATGGTAATGAGATACAAAATAATACCGATTATTCTGGAATAGCTGTATTTTGTACGGATGGAATTTCTTCTAAGTTAAAACCATTTTATAAAACAACCCATTATATACTTACAGAAAGAAGAATTCAGCTTGGTGAAACTTGTATAATAGGAGAAACAATATTCCATTTTTCTTCTTTCGTCAAACCAGAGATTCTCGGAGAAGAATGGGAAAATCATTATATTGTACTATCTGGAAAGGAAGAACAAATCCCTATTTATAAACAGATAAAATTTCTAGTATTTGAAATTGAGGATAAAATTTCGTGGTTTCAAATTATACTAGATGGAAAACATAAGAAACTGGAGGATTTTCAGTATTCTTTGCTTAGTAGAGAGGGTATCCATCAGTATAGGATTTATTTAGATGCCATTCAAAATGGTATCCATACAATAGAGGTGTATTCTCTAAGAGAAGGAAGAAAAAATAAAATATTATTTAATTACTTTGCATTAGATTCAGAATTATATGTGGAAAGCGAAAAGATAGATTGTGAAACGTATTTAGTTTTAGTTGAATCTGCATTACTTTCTACCCCTATTATACAGGAATTAAAAGTCAGGGAATTTCATGAAGACTGGTTAAAATTTTCTATAAGAGGAATAGAATATCTTTTTTATATTCCATATGCATTTGACTTATATCGTATTTCTGCTGGGAGTTGGATGCCATTTGAGGAAGAAATCTGGATTGGTGATATTACACAAGATACGGTGCTTGAGATTTATGGATATGGGGTAGATGAGCTGCGTGTACTATCATGTACAGATAATACGCTGGAAACAGATATAAAATTGATTAGAAAAGGAGTGATTCAACAAGTAAATATTAGATTCCTTATATCTTATAAAGTTACATATGATTATACGAAGCTTCTTTTCTTGAAGGATGGAAAAGCCAGAAAAACAATCTATTGTTATAACAAGTGTGTACTAGATGAAGATGGAACAGAACTAATCTATGATCCAATTCTGAAATATCTGGATGTTTTTCCGAAGTTTTTTGGAAAAGGAAATGTATATTTCAAAGTTACAGATTCAATTGGAGAGGAAATATATAAAAGTAGATATCTTAAAAAAGGAGAAATAGAAAGTGTTTCAGGATTAGTTTCTTTTCAAAATTATAAAATAACATTTTATGAAAAAGAAAAAGGACTTAGTCTGAAAAGAGAACATCTTCTGAAAGAGTATGAACGTATGTTTTATGCTCGTGAAGACTTTGTTGGGCATTCGTTTAAAATTAAAGAAGTAACTTTCGATCAGTTTGTTGATGGGGAATTTTTAAGAAAGAAGTATTGTTTTCATCACATATATTTATGTTTTTTAAAAGAAATATCTAATGATACTTATAGTGGAAAACTATATAAGAAAACATGTAATGAAGTGTTTATGCTGAATAAAATAAATCCAGTTGATATTGAGATATGTAGTGATGGAATAAATGGAACCATAGAACTTGCGATAACAAAAGATGGAGATGGTTTGTTGCTGGATTTTGAGCATCATGGGATTAGAAATACACTTGATGATAAGCTAGCAGTAGATATTTTCTCTTATACAATAGATATGAATGGAGAGGAATTGGTATGAGCAAAAGAAATCCAATAGAGCGATCAAAATACATAAACAACAGATATAAAGAATACCTACGTTCTTCTTTTGAATTTGGAACAAGCAATCTACAGAAATTGTTTGAAAAGCGACTGATAGAGGAAGAACTGTTTAAAGGACCTTATGTTGATCTGAATTTACCATTTCAAAGAGGAAAGAATCTTTATACTTTGATGGAGGAGGGTGTAATTTGTCAATCGTTTAAAAAACTTGGAGAGATAGATTTTGAAAGACCTTTATATTCTCACCAAGAAGAAGCGATAAAACAGATTGGTTCTGGAAGAAGTGCAATTATTACAACTGGTACTGGCTCAGGTAAAACAGAGAGTTTTTTGTTTCCTATTTTGAATGAGCTAATGCGTGACGTGGAAAAAGGAAATACAGAAGTGGGAATACGTGCGATATTTCTTTATCCTATAAACGCATTAGTGAATGATCAAATGGAGCGTGTGCGTAAGATATTGACTATTTGTCCAGATATTACATATGGATTTTTTACAGGTGATACACAAGAAAGAGTTGGGAAAAATTATAGGGAAAAATATGGAGAAGAAAATCATACATTTATTCCAGAAAATGAACTAGTGTCTCGTGAGGAAATCCGTAAAACTCCTCCTGATTTGCTTTTTACGAATTATTCTATGTTAGAGTATTTGTTAATCAGACCAAATGACTATTCTATATTTGTACCAGAGAAACTTCATAACTGGAAATTTGTTGTATTAGATGAAGCACATTCTTACTATGGAACACTTGGAATTGAGTTTTCTCTTTTAATGCGTAGATTGACAGGACTTACATTAAAAAAACCGAGATTTATACTTACCAGTGCAACTTTAGGAGAACAGGGAAAATCTGAGCAAGCAATCATTGATTTTGCAAGGAATCTTACGTCAATTAAGTTTGATGTAAAAGATATTATTTTTTCTAAAAGAATTCCACTAAGACCAGAGATATTGCAATATAGAATAGAAGGAGAAGATTATTTAAGATTAAAGGCAGCTTCTGATGATTTTGATCAGATAAAAAAGATTGCTTCTGTATATCAATCTATATTAGGTACTCAAATAAAAGAAATTTTATATGATCTTCTTGTAAGGGATAAAAATGTCTATACTATTTATAACTTACTAAAAACTGGCAGCAAAAGTTTTTCATTTATTTTAGAGAATTTTGATAGAACAATAACAGCGGAACAGCTTATGGCACTTATCGATCTTATTAACCAGGCAGAAAAGAGAGGAGTTGGTCTGTTTGAATTAAAATATCATTCTTTTGTATGACCATTATCAGGGGCATATATTACGCTTGGAAAGGAACCTAGACTAAGTCTTACAAAGACAAATATGTTAGAAGGAATGAAAGCATTTGAGGTAGGTAATTGCCGTTATTGTAAATCTCCTTATATAATTGGAAAGATTCAGCATAATGAAGCGGATAATCTGGATTATTTGTTTCAGAATAAAGAAGTGGATATCTATGAGAATTATGGAAATAACGAATTTGTGAGTTTGGATTATTTTCTTATGAAAAATGCTATAAATGAGGAAGAAGTAGATTATAGTATTTTGGAAGAGTACCAGGTATGTGCGATATGTGGAATGATTTATGCGACTCAAAATTTGAATGCTAGGAAATGTACATGTGAAGATCGTTTTCTATTTACGATATATCGAGTGGGTCAGACCAAAAGGGATGAAGATGAAATGGCATTTAATAATATAAATCAGTGTCCTTGTTGTGGTCATAGAAGAAAATCTGGTGTAATAAAGTCACTGGATCTTGGTAAAGACGAAGGAACAGCTCTGATTGCTCAAATTTTGCTAGAAGCAATGGATGAAGGAGAAACTGAAGTAAAGAAAATAGAAAAACTTTCGCTTAAATTGAATTTCAAAAATATAGTACAAGAAAACACAGAAAAGGTAAAACAATTCTTATCCTTTTCAGATAGCAGACAGCAGGCTAGTTTTGCAGCAGTATTTTTTCAAGCAAATCATGTAAGAATGTTGCAAAAAAGGTTAATTTGGAAGGTGATTGAGGAGAATGGTTATAGAGATATTTCTGTAGATGAAATGGCATCTATTCTTACCTCTATAATCAAAGAAAAGGATCTTTTTTTCAATCAGCTTTCAGCTCATAAGAATGCATGGATAACGATTATGGTAGATCTATTGAAAGTCGATGGTGCTTATGATGGAGAAGGGCTTGGCTTGTTCTATTTTGAATTGGATTTACAGGATATTTTTAATCAAATTGAAGAAACAGATGTAAAAGAGGAGTTTGGACGATTTGGAATTACGAAAAAGGATCTTGCAACGATTATGCAAGTGGTACTTGGTGTATTTAAAATTACACCAGCCATTCATTATGTGAAATCAACATTAACACCAGATGAAAAACTGGAAGCGTTAGAATATCGTCGTTTTGATAACTATATTATGTATCAATGTTCGAGAACAATACAGGGGATTAGGAGCTTTCTTCCAGTCAAAGAAAAAGATAATATGGTGGTTCGTTATTTGCAGAAAGTTTGTGATTGCGATGAAAAAAATGCGAAAGATATTTTAAATGTTATATTCCATAATCTGGCTATAGTGGGAGGATTATTTCGAAAGCATGATTCTAAGGAAGCTTATCAGATTGAAGCTAGTAAATATATTATAAAAAACTATCGAAATTCAAAATATTACAGATGCTCAAGGTGTGGTAGACTTACACCATATAATGTGCATAACAAGTGCGTTCAAGATAAGTGTGATGGTATTCTTATAGAAGTGGATCCAGATAAGGAGTTGGCGAATAATTATTATAGAAATCAGTATAAAACAAAGAAGATTGAAAGCATTGTGATTAGAGAACATACAGCACAGTTAGAACGAAAAAAGGCGAAGGAATATCAAGAGGATTTTAAGAATAAAAAAATCAATATTTTAAGTTGTTCTACAACTTTTGAGATGGGAATTGATATTGGTAGTCTTGAAACAGTATTTATGAGAAATGTACCACCTTCACCAGCTAATTATGTACAAAGAGCTGGACGTGCAGGGCGTAGAAGAGACAGTTCAGCATATATTTTGACTTATTGCAGTACAGCATCACATGACTATACCTATTTTTGTGAACCAGAAAAAATGATCGCAGGAGTAATTGCTCCTCCTTATTTTAATATATGGAATCATAAAATTATAATTCGCCATTTAATGGCTATATGTTTGGGGTATTTTTTCCGGCAAAATCCAGATTATTTTAAAAGCATAGATAGTCTGGTGTTTGGAGATGGTGTAGAGGCTTTAAGAAAGTATATAGACAGTCATCCAAAGGAACTGAATTGTTATATCAATGAAAGAGTTTTGCCAGAACAGGTTTATTCTAAATATCATAATTTTAAATGGTTTGATGAAATAAATGGAAATGATGAGAAAATGGAGCATTTTGTTGAAACAATTAGATCTATTGCAGAGGAATATGATAGGGCAAAGAAAGAAGCAATTGTAGAAGAAAAATACGCAGAAGCTGAATATTATACAAGGCAGATAGAAAATCTTCATAAAGAAAAGGTAATTGATCTTTTATCGAAATATTGTGTTATTCCTAAGTATGGTTTTCCAGTAGATGTGGTAGAACTACAAATCTATAAAGAAGGAAAACGAGATACTGGATATGATTTAAGCAGAGATCTTCAAATTGCTATTTCAGAATATGCACCCGATTCCGAAATAATTGTTGATGGGAAAAAGTATACATCAAAGTATGTGACTTTACCAAAAACAGGACAGTATCCGAAACATTATTTTTGTACTTGTTCAAATTGCAAAAAAGTAAATATTTATCGGAGTGAAAGAACAGAAAGTAAATGTATATATTGTAGGGAATCGATTGTTTCTGAACGGTCAGAATTCTATATTGAACCAATAAATGGATTTAAAACTGGTATAACAAAAGAAAGTTCTAGGATAAAGCCAAAACGCTCGTATGCAGGAGAAGTGTCTTATCTTGGTGGTGGAAAAGAAGAGGATAATCGTCTTACACTTGGAAATGCAATTACTATAGTGACAAGTACAAATGATGAGTTGTTAATTATAAATAAATCGAGTTTTTATATGTGTCCTGTATGTGGATATAGTGATATTGTTAAGGGTAAAATACGAACACCTTCTTCTGTAAAGAAACATAAGAATTATCGTCAATTTGATTGCAGTTGTGAGGAATTAGAACAGATAAGATTAGGACACAGCTTCCAGACAGATGTGACAAGATTTACGATTCCTTTTCTTTACTCATATGAAAAAGAGGATTATGCGAAAGCACTATCATTTTTGTATGCATTTTTGGAAGGGATTAGTCATGCTTTGGGTATTGAACGAAACGATATAGCTGGTATTCTGGAATTAAATTTAGAACAGCATAGTTATGATATTCTTATTTATGATAATGTTCCAGGAGGAGCAGGACATGTAAAAAGATTGGTAGATCAACAAGCTATTATTGATGTATTAAGAACTGCATATGATAAAGTGTCACAACAGTGCTGTGATGAAAATACATCATGTTATAATTGTTTGAGAAATTACTACAATCAGTCATACCATAATAAGTTACGTAGAAAATATGCGAAAGATTTTATAGAGGTATTGCTCAGAGAGATCCAAGATGAAAGATTACATTCTGATAGGGGGCACTCTCAATTGCTAGAAAGAAGAAAAAGTATTAGGTAAATTTTATAAATAAAAATTAAATTTTGGTATTCTGAAATTAAACTTTAATTTTCTGAAGATTTTTAATGACACAAATGCCTCTTTGTGTTATATTGTCTATTGGGTACATATAACTACAGTTAATGAAATGGAAAATCCCAATGAAAGGCAAAAGTATGGTAATATCTTATAATGGTCTATGGAAAATGTTAATTGACAAAAACATGTACAAGAAGGATCTGGCAGCTGAGCTAAATATCAGCTCTGCAACTATGGCAAAGATGGGAAAAGGTGAAACTGTTTCCCTTGAAGTTCTTCAGAAGATTTGTAAGTATATGGATTGCAATATCGGGGATATCATGAGTTTTGAAAAAGAAGAGAAAGGCGAAAAGGAAGAGTAGGCATGGAATATAACACAAGTGCGACCAAGCATCTTTTTTGGTTTGTTGAAACCAGAGAAACTGCCCGGCTTCTTAGAAATCATTCCATGGATGAGGTTAGGCAGATTATAATAGAAGAAAATTTGTATCGGCAGAAGTCGCAATCCAGATTGATCGACGAATTTGGATGCATCAGAAAACGATTAAAAGTATTACCAGACGAACTTCGCAAAATGATGATTACGGAAGATATTAATACCGGGAAGCTAATCGTTTTTATTGGATGCATGGCATCGGATCGATTGCTTTTTGATCTCATATACGAGGTATACCGAAAGAAAATATATCTTGGTGAGTTGAACATTACAGATACGGACCTTAACATTTTTTTTAAGGATAAGCAAGATCAGAATGAAAAGGTGGCATCAATGAAAGATATATCACTAAAGAAGTTAAAACAGGTGTACTGCAAGTATATGTTTGAGGCTGGGCTGCTTACCGGAAAAATTTCAAAAAAGCAGGTGGTTAAGCCATATATAGAGCCAGCTCTTCGATTTGCACTTCAAAAGAATGCGATGGACAAATATTTAGTAGGATTGACAGGAGAAAAATGATGGAGCTTAATGAGCGTTTAGATAAAATCTGGGATCGAATTTCGGATAAAGATTTCTTGGCGAACAGAGGTGTTGCCAATGAAGTACGCTATTATGTGTTTGATTATGAGCCATGTGATGAGCTTATGATTCGTGACAAGATTAGGAGTCTAAAAAAGCAAAATAATTCGGAGGCAGATGGATTTCAGATTATAGAGTATGATCTTTACGAGATAGTAATTCAGATACTCGAAGAAAAAGGGTATTTGGATAAATGTGTTAGATTTGAAGAGCAGAAGGGTATGGAATATCTGTACAAGGCAGTGACAAAAATGCTTAGACTTACGAATGATAACAATCTGATTGTCAATCGGATTTTAGAAAACACACCAAAGAATGCAGTGGTGTTCTTAACAGGAGTGGGAAAGGTATTTCCTTTTGTTAGATCTCACAATGTCATGAACAATTTACATCAGGTATTAGATAGTGTGCCAGTGGTAATGTTTTATCCTGGAACATGGAATGGACAAAGCCTTAGTTTATTCGGGACGATTACAGATGGAAATTATTATAGAGCATTTCCACTCATTGTATAGGAGGACAGCAAATGAAAATCCAGGATATGTTTGAAAAAAAGATTACTCGTGAGATCAAAGGCGTAATCAAGGTTGGACAGAAGGATGATGAAAATGTATATCAGGAGCTGGATGAGTATGTAGTTACTACAGAACTTGAAAAATATATGAATCGCTTCTTCGATGCATATAGCAGGAGTATTACTGAAAGAACAGATAACATGGGTGTATGGATTTCTGGTTTCTTTGGAAGTGGTAAATCACATTTTCTTAAAATTCTGTCCTATATTTTAAGCAATCGTGTCGTAGAAAACGAGGAAGGTGCGAAGAGGGAAGCAGTCAGCTTTTTTACTCAAGGAGTAAAAGTAGAAGATGACAAACTGAAGAATAAAATTGCGAATATCGCTACAGGGAGCAAAGATATTGATGTCATTTTGTTTAATGTTGATTCTAAGAGTACGACAGACTCTAAGATCAATAAAGAGGCAATCAAAGATGTATTTATGAAAGTATTCAATGATTATCTTGGATATTGCGGTTCGATTCCTTTTTTGGCAGATTTTGAGAGAAAGTTGGATGAACAGGGGCAGTACGAGATATTTAAGGAGAAGTTTGAAGAAATCGAAGGCATTTCTTGGAAGGAAGGTAGGGAAGATTATTACTTCGTGCAGGATTCCATTGTACGTGCGGTTGTTGATTTAGGTATTATGAGTGAGGATGCGGCAAAGAACTGGGCAGATAATGCGGAGAATTCTTATCGTTTCTCTATTGATAAATTTGCAGAATATGTGAAAAAGTATTGTGACAAGAAGGGAAAAAATCACCATGTGCTTTTCTTGGTAGATGAGATTGGTCAGTACATTGCGGATGACAGTAAACTTATGCTGAATCTTCAGACAGTAACAGAGGATCTAGGTACAGCTTGCAAGGGCAAGGCATGGATTATTGTTACCTCACAACAGGATATTGATTCTATTACAAGGACTATGGGAGAGGATTTTTCTAAGATTCAGGGACGTTTTGCGACTAGAATTGCGTTATCCTCTGCAGACGCAGATGAGGTAATAAAAAGGCGTATTCTCTATAAGAGGCTGGAAGCAAGATTGGTACTTGAAAATCTGTATCAGGATTATGAGTCCTCTATTAAGAATATCATTACATTCAGTGAAGGTACACCAAATATGCCTTTATATAAGGACGCTAAGGAGTTTGCAGATGTATATCCTTTTATTCCTTATCAGTTTACATTGGCAGGAAATGTGCTGACAGCAGTTCGCCAATTTTCTTCCAGTGGTAAGCATCTGGCAGATGGAGAGAGATCACTCCTTGCGTTATTTAAGGAAGCTGCCGTATCTTTTGCAGATAATAGAGAGGGAATATTGATTCCATTCTATGCATTCTATAGTGCATTGGATGACTTTATTGACCATACTCATAGAATTGTTATTACCCAGGCGTCCAGAAATATCAGACTGAATCACTTTGACGTAGAACTCTTAAAAGTGCTTTTTATGACAAAGCATGTAAATAATTTTAAACGTGATGCGGAAAATCTTACCACTCTTATGATTTCCAAAGTGGACGAGGATAGACTTGACCTTGCAAAGAGGGTAGAGAAATCCCTTCGAGCACTCTGTGATGAAGCCTTGATTCAGAAAAACGGTGATGAATATACTTTCCTTACTAACGAGGAGCAAGAAGCAGAACTTAGAATCCATCATTACAACATCGATCCAAAAGATGTGGTAGATTATGTGGCACAGGTCGCTTTCGAGGAAGTAATTGTTTTTCCAAATAATAAATACAGATACAATACACGTTATCAGTTTTCCTTCAATCAACTGATTGATGATAAGGTATACAGAAATAATGTTTCCCATAAAATTGGACTTAAGCTTCTTACTGCATATAGCGGAAAAGAAGATGAGGTCGCTCTGGGATTGCTTTCTTATCAGGAAAAATGTGTTGTAGTCAGAATGTCCGATGATTATGCATACCTTTCTGAAATAGATGGCATGAAAAAGATAGAGGCATTTTTAAATGATCCGATATCTGCAAATCTTACGGATTTTGAAGTTATTAGTGCGAATAAGAGGAAAGAGCGTTCGCAGAAAGCAAAGAGAGTCAGTGATTATATCCGATTTGCATTGGAGAAGGCAGATATTTATGTTGCGGGTGAAAAAATTTCTACAAAGTCAAGGGATGTAACTGCTCGTATTTCGGAGGCATTTGAAAAACTGATTAACAGTGAATATCACAAGCTGAAATATATGGAAACACAGCCAACCCAGTCTGATATCATGGATATCATTAAGCAGTCCAAAACGCAGATTTCTATGGGTGATTTAGGATATGGAAATGAGAAGAATCATGATGCCTTAAGCTCCATCATTGAGGAAATCCGATATGCCGGAAAGAATGCTGCACAATATTCTATTAAACAGGCATTGGATCAGTTTATGGATCCGCCATATGGCTATACAGAGGAGGATATTAAATATTTGATTGCTACTCTGTATCGCAAAGGTCAGATTAGCTTAAAGATGAATAGTATTATCTATACTCCAGCAAGTACGTCTCCAGAGGATGCGTATAAATATATTACAAAGAGAGAATTCCGTGAGAAGGTATTACTTGAAATAAAAGAGGTTGCACCACAGCGGCATATTAAGGCAGTAAAGGATGTAATCCGGGAATTTTACGGTAAGACAGTTATCAGCGATGATCAGGATACCCTTATGCATAATTATCGCAGTTATGCAGAGGTAAAGAAAGCAGAAATCGAGAATGTGCTTCGAAACGATTATGGTATGAATTCTAAGCTTCCGGGTAAGGGAATATTAGAAAAAGCATGTCGATTGATTGATGATACACTTAAAATCAGTGATCCTCTCAGCTTTTATAAGAAAGTAGATGAACTCTGTGATGATTTCATCGAAGCGGGGTTAGATATTGGAGACTTAAATAGTTTTCTTAGTGGAGTGCAGAAAGATAAGTTCCTGCATGCGGTGGAATCGTTAAATATTTACGAGAAGAGTAAGAATTATATTTCAGATCAGGCGATAATAGATTATGCGGTACAGGTGAAAAAGATACTTGGTATAGAGAAGCCATATTCGTTTATACCAAAGTTGGAAGAATATGATAGAAAGCTTATGGATACGATTATGGAGCGTCTGGATAATGATACGAAACGTATTGAGCCAGATGTATTTGCGGATTGGAAAATGGCAAAGACAAGTATTCCGGCAGGTAGACCATATTCGCAGCGGTTATTGGATAGGATTGATTCTAAGTTTGAGGAGCTTTTAGATAAACTTAAGAGTATAACGGATATTGCTGCACTAAATGGTATTCCGTCCGAAAGTAATGCGCTTTTGCAGAACTGCCTTAGAATGATTCAAAACGAAGAAGATGCTTATCAGGCAGAGATAGAGCATAAGAGGAAAGAAAGTGAGGATAGCGGAAAAAAGGTTAATCTGAATCCTTCTACAGAGCTTGTAAAAGTGATCAAGAGTAAGCCAGTATCATTTCGGTCAATTACCAGAAATAAGATCTATTCTATTAAGTCGGAAGAAGATATTGATAGGGTACTTGATGAGCTTAGGATTGCGTTAAAAGCACAGTTGGAAGAGGATACCATCATAAAACTTAGTTAGGAGAGGAAGCACATTATGGATAAGACCGCAATAAAAAATTTTGCGATAGGTGCAAGAAAAATTTTGATGAAGTCAGCTGTTACAGCAGCAGGTTTCTATGGAATTACAAAGGAGGAATGTAAGTCTCCGATTCAGAAAGGACCTGATTTTGAAGTATATAAAACAGTGGCCGGTACAGAAAACAGGATTTACGGCGATGATATAAGACGTCGTGCAAACCTTGTAAGAGCCATCCGGGAGCAGGGGTTTGATCAGGTTATTGAGGAAACGGCTTATACCTGGTTCAATCGGATGATTGCGATTCGTTTTATGGAGGTAAATAACTACCTTCCTACGAGAGTGCGTGTTTTATCCTCAGAAACAGGAAGCAGTACACCAGACATCGTTACACAGTCGGATACAGCCACTTTGAATCTTACATCAGAAGAACGGGATAAGATTCAGGTAGCTAAGAGAGAAAATAGGTATGATGATGCATTTAGAATGCTTTTCGTAAAACAGTGTAATGAATTGAATGAAATTCTTCCAGGACTGTTTGAAAAGACAGATGATTACATGGAACTACTCCTCAAAATTACATATACAGGTGATGGTGTAGTTCGTATGCTTGTTGATTCTATAGCAGAAGATAATTTCAATGTAGAAGCAGAGGGACAAGTTGAAATTATTGGATGGATGTATCAGTACTATAATACAGAACTTAAAGATGATACATTCGCAAAACTTAAAAAGAACGTGAAGATTACAAAGGAGAGAATTCCTGCAGCAACGCAGCTGTTTACACCAGATTGGATTGTTCGTTATATGGTAGAGAATTCTCTTGGTAGAGTGTGGATTGAGCATTTAAGAGCTGTGGATCGTTCTGTAGATGAAAAGTCTAAAGCAGAAGAATTTGGTTGGAAATATTATCTTCCAGAAGCAGAGCAAGAGGAAGATGTTGCAGCACAACTTGTTGAGATCAGAAATACTTACAAAGATCTGACACCACAGGACATTACGTGTATTGATCCATGTATGGGTTCTGGTCATATCCTGGTATATATGTTTGATGTTCTTATGGATATCTATCGCAGTGAAGGCTTCAGTGAGAGGGAAGCTGTTTTTGATATACTTGAAAAGAATATTAGGGGGTTGGACATTGACCGCCGTGCATATCAGCTGTCATACTTTGCACTCATGATGAAGGCAAGAGGATATAATAGAATTTTTTTCCGTGGACATGAGAATATGGATGGCGAAAGAGTACAGGTTGTACCACGAGTATATGTGATAGAAGAGAGTAATTCCATTGACAGAAATCAGCTTAAATATTTCGGAGTTGGTTTTGATGATTTAAAGAAAAAAAATGCAATCGGTCAGATGAATGGACTACTTGATACATTGAAGGATGCAAAAGAGTATGGTTCCATTTTGAATATTAAGAACTATGATTGGGATTTATTGTGCTCTTTTGTATCAAAGACAAATAATGAAGGGCAAATGTCATTTGAAAGTATGAATGCAGAACAGTCGAAAAAATTACTGGCAAGGCTTGTTGATATCGGAAAGGTGCTTGCAGGTAAGTATGATGCTGTTGTTACGAACCCCCCGTATATGGGTGCCGGTGGAATGAGTGATAAATTAGTTGGTTTCATTAAAAAGTACTATTCTAAAAGCAAGGCAGATTTGTTTGCGGTATTTATCGAGAAGTGTGGATACATTACAAAGGAAAATGCGTATTATGCTATGATTACACAAAATGCGTGGATGTTCTTGTCAAGTTTTGAAAAATTGCGTAGTTCACTTGGTATTATTACTACTGTAAATATGTTGCATCTTGGACCACATGCATTTGATGAAATAGGAGGAGAAGTAGTTCAAACAACAGCATTTCTTAACAAAAAGATAAAGATACAAGATTATAAAGGAGTGTATATTAGACTTACAGATTTTGTTGGAGAAGTTTCTAAGTTAGAAAAGGCACTTGAAGCATATTCAGATCATTCTAAAGGAATTTATTTTAGCACAAAAAAGAGCAATTTTGACAAGATTCCAGGAATGCCATATGCATATTGGGGTGGAGATAATCTTTATAAGGTTTTTGAAAAGGGTAATATGCTTAAGAGTTTTGGTCGTGTTACATTAGGGATGCGAACAGGAGATAATAATAGATTTCTACGATTATGGTTTGAAGTCTGCAAAAATAAACTGAAGACTGATTCGGTATCAGCGGAGGATGCTAAGAATTCAAAAATGAAGTGGTTTCCCTATAATAAAGGTGGAGAATTTCGAAAATGGTATGGAAATCTTGATTATGTAGTCAATTGGGAGGATAATGGTAAAGAGATAAAGGATAATACAAGGCGAGTGTATCCAGAGCTTGGAAACGATCTTGGTTGGAAAATAACAAGTGAAGATAAATATTTTTATAGTGGATTAGCGTGGTCAAGAATAAGTAGTTCTAATTTTGGAGTTAGATTAGTTGGAACAAATTTAATATTTGATACAGCAGCCCCGATGTTTTTTCCAGAGGAAAACCAATTAGAATACTTTGCGGGTTTTATGTGCAGTAAAGTGGCAAGCTATATATTAAATATGCTTAATCCAACACTTACTTTTCAGGTAGGAGATGTTTCAAAGTTGCCAGTTATTATTGATGAGAAACAAAAAAAACATATTGAAGAAATAACACATCATTGTTGGAAAATCGAAAAATGGGATTGGGACTCCTTTGAAACATCATGGGAGTTTAAATGTCATCCACTAGTTCCATTAACTACTGAAAGAAAAGAGCAGGAAATGTCACAGTTTGTTACATCGTCGCATATGGAAAAATTTGCTCTTGTACAGTGGCATTATGAAAAATGGGAGAATGATTGTAACAACCGATTTGAGCAACTCAAAGAAAATGAAGAGGAATTGAATCGCATATTTATAGATATTTATGGGTTAAAAGATGAAATTACAACAGAGGTAGAAAATAAGAATATTACAGTTCGCAAGGCTGACTTAGGACGTGACATTCGATCTCTTGTATCCTATGCCGTTGGATGTATGTTTGGAAGATATTCTTTGGATGAATCAGGACTCATTTATGCAGGCGGAGAATTTGATGTAGAAAAATATAAAACTTTTCCTGCTGATAAGGATGCCATTATTCTTATTACGGATGAAGCGTATTTTGATGATGACATTGTAGGGCGTTTTGAAAAATTTATCAAAGTGGTATATGGCGAAAAAATGTTAGAGAAAAACCTTGATTTTATTGCAAGTGCTCTTGGCACAAAAGGATCGTCGTCAAGAGAGAAGATCCGCAATTATTTCTTGAATGATTTCTTTAAGGATCATTGTAGTACCTATTCCGTAATAGGCTCAGGAAAACGTCCTATATATTGGCTTTTTGATTCAGGAAAACAGAATGGATTCAAATGTCTGGTATATCTGCACAGATATACGCAAGATACGATTGGACTGATTCGATCTGACTACTTAACAAAGATACAGAGTATGATAGAGAATGCCCTTAAGAATGCAGAGTATGCTATCAATACATCATCAAGTGCAGTAGATAGGGCACAGGCAACAAAAAAGAGAGACAAGTATATCAAGCAACTGGCAGAAATACGAGCATATTATCCCGCTCTTTCTCATATTGCTTTGCAAAGAATTGAATTGGATTTAGACGATGGTATAAAGGTGAATTATGCTAAGTTTCAGGGTATTGAAGTTAGTAGTGAAAGCGAGAAGAAGCGGAAAATAAATCTTCTGGCAAAGATTTAAGAAAGTGAATCTTTATGGCAAAATAGGATAAAGAAGATATGCAGGGTGAAGTTGTCATTTGTCAGATAGATGATAGTGATACAAAAATAGATATTTACTTTGTAGATCACCAGTTTACAAGTTTTTCGGAAACGATAGTTTTATTATAATAGACTGAATAAATATTCTAAAATTTGAGTGATTAAGTTGATTAATTGTATATTTATTCGATATAAAATAGCTTAGAAGTAGTGTTTTCCATAAAAATTAAAAAAGTTGTAAACTGGTGTTTGTAGATGAAACCATATAGCTAACAAAATAACAAATGACTAGAATTATTTCAGTCTTCTTGTGCAAATATTCTTGAGCATATTTAACATATTTACGAAGAGGGCGAATTAGATGAAAAATCAACCTGTCGGAAATTCCGACAGGTTTAGATGGAGTGCAATCGGCAGGTAATATGAGAGATACCACTCTATAATCTTGATAGGATCATTTCGATCGGATATCGCATGAAGTCAAAAATTGTTACTAAATTCCGCAAGTGGGTTACAGAACGTCTGAAAGAATATATGATAAAAGGTTTTACGATGGATAAATGAGCACTTAAAGAACCTTGACAGGGGAAATTACTGGAAAGAACTAGACAGCATTAGAGATATTCGTTTTTCAGAGAAAGTAATGTATCACTAGTTGCTTGATTTATATGCTACGAGCGTGGATTGTGATCCGAAAAGCACAGAATCAATTGCTTTTTTCGAAATGGTTCAAAACAAACTACATTATGTGGCGTATGGTCACAT